>JAFAPL010000460.1 GCA_019247135.1 Chloroflexota bacterium
GCGGCTTCCTGTTATCCAACCTGTGGCCGGCGTTCGTCTTCGGCGTGCCGCTCGCCACTCGGATGTGGAGTCTGCGCCAGCGACCAGTTCCGACCAACCTGCACGAACAGGCCTTTTACCTCCAGGAAGTCCTGACGATCATCTTTCTCGGTCTGGTCGTTGTGTTGTTCATGGTCCGCCGCCGCGGGCTGCGCAGCCAGCACGCGGGCTGGCGCCCGGGCGTGGTCGCGCTGGTCGGGACGTTTCTGCTGAATCTTGTCGCGTATATCCCGGTGGAGCAGGCGACGGCGACCGCGCTGTTGCTCACCTCGAGCGTGATCGTCATGCTCGGCACGGTCTTCAGTATCTGGAGTCTGGCGACCCTCGGTCGCAACTTCGGCATCTTTCCGGAGGTCCGTGGTCTGGTGCGCTCCGGGCCGTACCATCTGGTGCGCCATCCGATTTATGTCGGCGAGATCGTCTCCGGCTTCGGCGTGATTGTCATCCGCCCGAGTGTTTTCATCGCCGCGATTTTCATCCTGTTCGTGATCCTGCAGTACTGGCGCACGGTGTTCGAGGAACGCGCACTCAGCGGAGCGTTCCCGTCTGAGTACCCGTCCTACCGCGTCCGGGTGCCGCGCCTGATTCCCGGCTGGCACGACTGAGCACGCGTCACGTCCTGGGGCCATGCGGTGAGCGTTTCGTCAGGCCCGACCGCCATTGCGGACTGTCGAGGGCTGTCGGGTGACGGCTGGTGACGGCTGAGGGCTGAGGGCCGCCAGTTGATAGCCTGCTAGTTGCTGAGTCGAAGGCACGATGCGCTACGTCCGGGTGATCAATCGCACTCGCAACACCATCCTGGCCGAGCGGGCGGAGCTCGCCACGTCGCACTGGTCGCGCTTCTGGGGTTTGATGGGCCGTCGAGATCTGCCGCCAGGCTCCGGTCTGGTTCTCCAGCCCGGCGGTGGCATCCACATGTGGTTCATGCGGTTTCCGCTCGACGTGGTGCACGTCGACAAACGCGACCGCGTCACACACGTGCTGCGGGGCATCAAACCGTGGCGATTCGGGCCGTTGTTTGTGGGCGGCAAGCGAGCCATCGAGCTACCAGGCGGGGCTGCCAGCGATACCCAGCCGGGCGATGAAGTCGACACCGAAGAACTCGAACCCGCGGCGTCTGCATAACTCGGGCATTTCGTCCTTCGGGTATTTCACCTTTCGCCCGTTACAGTCGTTTGTGACACGTTTGTGATGTCCACGTGACGCTTTTTGCCTCTCGCGTGACGCCCTGCGTGACGCCCCGTGTGCTTCGCCCCGCGCCAACCGCTCGCCTCCCCTTTTTGTGACATCCACATGACGCCCACGTGACGCTCCGCGTGACGCCCCCCACCCGAGACTGGCGGCATGCTTCACCCCGCCTCCTCACCCGCGACCGCCGCGGCGCTCAGCGCAAGCGTCCGTGCCAGGCGGCCGGCTGCTAGCGCGAGCGGCCCGTGGCGAGCGCTCCTGGAGTTGCTGTTTCCGCCGCGCTGCGTCGGCTGCAGCGTGCGCGGGACGCTCCTGTGCGAGCCGTGCCGCGAGCTGATGCCGCCGCTGCCGGCCGAGGTCTGCCGGCGCTGCGGCATGACGCGACCGTTGCTCGCGCCGAAGGCGTGTCGCGCCTGTCCGCGGCTGGCGGAACCGCTCGAGCTGGTGCGCGCCGCGTATATCTACGAGGGCACGGCGCGCAAGGCGGTACACGTGTTGAAGTTCCGCGCCGGGCCGCAGATGGCGCCCGTCCTGGGCGGCCTGATGCGCGAGGGCTTGCGGCGGCGGCCGCTGCGCGCCGAGGTCGTGGTGCCTGTGCCGCTCGCGGCCGGGCGCGAGCGAAAACGTGGCTACAACCAGGCGGCGCTGCTGGCGCGGCACGTCGCACCCGGACTGGGCGCGGAGCTGGCGACCAGGGTGTTGGAGCGCGAGGATCGACCGGCGCAGGTCAATCTGGGCGCGGCGGATCGGCTCGACAACCTGCGCGGCTCGATCCGCTGTGTGGCACCCGGCCAGGTACGTGGCCGGCGGGTGGTGGTGCTGGACGACGTCATGACCACGGGCGCGACGCTCTCGGCGTGCGCGGAAGCGCTGGCCGAAGGGGGCGCGGCGCAGGTTATGGGCGTGGTGTTCGCGAGGACGTTGTGATGCAGCCAGTGGCTCGGGCACCGCCCGGCTGGACGGGTGGGACAACCGAATAGAATCGGCGCGGTCGCATGCTGTTCGCCTCACAGCATCCGCTGGTGCACCACAAGATGGCGCTGCTGCGCCACGTGGACACGGAGCCGAAGAAGTTCCGTGAGCTGGTGCGCGAGCTGTCGATGCTGCTGTGTTACGAGGCCACGCGAGACCTGCAGCTGGTCGACGAGCCGGTGCCCACACCGATGGGCACCGCGGCCGGCCAGCACCTGCGCACGAAGATCGGCTTGATCCCGATCCTGCGCGCGGGCCTCGGCATGGTGGAGGGCGTCCTCGAGATGATCCCGACGGCCGAGGTGTGGCACATCGGGCTGTACCGGGATGAACGTACGCTGCACCCGGTCGAGTACTACAACCGCCTGCCGACCCCGAATCGGGTCCAGCTGTCGATCGTGCTCGACCCGATGCTGGCGACCGGCGGCACGGCCGAAGCGAGCGTGGAGATCCTCAAACGGTGGGGCTGCGAGCGCATCAAGTACCTCGGCCTGATCGCCGCACCCGAGGGCATCGAGCACCTGAGCCGGGCACACCCGGACGTGCCGATCCACGTGGCGGCGGTGGACGAGCGGCTGAACGACATCGGCTACATCGTCCCCGGCCTGGGCGACGCGGGCGACCGTCAGTTCGGAACCGGCTAACAGGACGCGCACTCAGCCACCGCACGGCGCATCACAGCCGCAAGGCCGACGCCTGACAGTGACTACACAGTCGAGCTACGGAAGCTGCCAATCGCAGCGGGTGAAACGCGGACGACCCAACAGCCAAGCGCAGCCAAAGCGGGGCCGCGCGCGGAGGCACGCGTGTTTTGCTACACTTGCAGTGCTCGCGACGGGTAGCGTTGCGGCAGGCATGGCAAGGCCGCCGTCGGACCATCCTAGGCCCACCCTGAGTACGTTCCAGGCCCTTGCCGTGGCGTCTCAGTTCGGCATCACCCTCGCGGTGTCCGTCGTGCTGGGAGTTCTGGCAGGTCAGTGGCTAGACGCGCATCTCAACACTGGCATCATATTTACTCTGATAGGCGTGCTCATCGGACTGGTCGCGGCCGGCACCAGCACCGTCCGACTCTACAGGGCAACTCTGCGCAAAACCGAGGCGGCGGATCCCACACCAACACACGCACAAACGCAGACAACGGAGTCAGCGCGACATGCAGCTTCAGATCACGTCACCCGCAACCCCACGGATGCAGATGACCTCAACTGATTGGAACGCGGTTTTCGCCCGGGCCTGTCGCGCTTCGGATCATGAGCTGACGTCGCCGCCCGCGGCGAGCCACGGCTCGACCCTCCAGGTGCGAGTACACGGGAAAATCCAGGCCGCCTGATGCCGCACGAGCTGTTTGCCCAGGAATCCGCCCAGCAAGCCGCGCAGGGTGCCTCCAACGCCGCCCCATCACCCCCGCCGGACGTGCTGTTCTATCTCTTCGGACAGCACTGGGCCCCCGTGACCAACACCATCCTCACCGCGTGGGTGGTGATCGCGATCCTGGTGATCTTCGCGGCCCTGTCGACGCGCACCATGCGCCTGATGCCCAGGGGCGTTCAAAATTTCTGGGAGTTGATCATCGAGTTGTGGGTCGGCATCACCACTCAGACGATGGGCCCGCGCCGCGCGCGCCGCTTCATGCCGCTCATCGCCACGGCCTTTCTCTTCATTCTGTTCTCCAACTGGTTCGGCACCTTGCCGATCGGCTATCTCGATGTTCGCAACGCCGAGGGCGAGATGGTGCCGCTATTCCGATCGTCCAACAGCGACCTGAACGTAACGGCAGCGATGGCGATCATGATGATCGCCCTGGCGGAGTTCTTCGAGCTCAGGTCGCTCGGGTTGTTTGGCTACATCAAAGGCCTGGTGCTGCCAAACCCGTTACGCTGGATGGAGATCTTCACCCGACCGCTCTCGCTGGCCTTCCGTCTTTTCGGCAACATCTTCGCCGGTGAA
>JAFAPL010000472.1 GCA_019247135.1 Chloroflexota bacterium
GAGGTCGGTTCGTCGAGCAAGACCAGTTCGGGCTCATGCACGATTGCCTGGGCGATGCCGATGCGCTGCGTCATGCCCTTGGAGTAGGAGCGGATGCGATCGTCGCCGCGACCGGAAAGCCCCACCAGATCGAGCACCGCTGGGATCCGCTCCCGGTACTGCTCAGCGGTCATACCCGCCAGGCGGGCGTGGAACTCGAGCAGCGCGTTGCCCGTGAGCCAATCATGGAAGCGAAAGTTCTCGGGCAGGTATCCGACCTGTCGCCGCGCCGCCGGGTCGCCTGCTGCCCGACCAAAGATGCGCGCCGCACCCGCCGTTGGCGCGACCAGGCCCAGCAGAATCTTCACGGTCGTGGTCTTGCCAGCCCCGTTCGGCCCCAGGAAGCCGAACACCTCGCCGGGCTGGACGGTGAGGTCCAGGCCGTGCAAGGCGACTTTGCGTCCGTACTCCTTGCGTAGCCCGACGGTCTCGACCGCCGGCGCGAGGTGCGCCGGCGCCGCGACTTCAGCGGCTGGCGAGGCTGTCTGCGACACGCTTCAGGTCTGTCGCCTTCACCGAACCCGCCACGCCGTACAGATGGCCGTCTTGCTGCCAGATGGCCGCGCTGCCAACGCCCGAGTTGTCGTTGAGCAACAGTCCCTGGCCGCCCTTGGGGAAGGTGGTCTGTTGCCAATTGACCTTGTCGACAGGCACCGGAATCGGCAGCGTCTCGTTCCAGTTCTGGATTCGCTTGAGCTGCGCAACGGTCTGTGCAGGCAGACCCGGCAGGCTCAGCAAGAAGTCACGCATTTCTGAGAGGCTAACGTTCCCCTGGACGCCCACTTCGATCTCGCTGGCCTGCCCGATCACCAGCGCATCATGTGACGATGAGTCGCCGTATTGCAGCATGGCGGCGGCGGGGATCGAGACGACCAGGGTCGCTCCGTCGAATTTGTCAGGCAGGCTGACCTCCGGGTGGCCTGTCGACTGGAAGTACCTGGCGGCCTTGTCCTTGCTGAAGGTGAATCGCTCCTGCATGGCCTGTGTGACCGCGATGCGCGGGTTGGCATTCAAGCCCCGCGGCAGCGTGGCCGGATCCGGCGTCTTCAGCGTGAAGCCGACCTGTTGCGAGGCTTGCTCCGGCGTGAGTGACTGCTGCGCCGCTGTCTTTTCGTTGGTGCGAACCTCACTCGGCGTCGCGCCCTGGACAACGCCCAGGTTGTTGAGCGTGTCGAACGTACGCATGATGTCTGCCTGCGACTGCGGTGTGATCTCGATCGCCGTGAGCTGCTGACTTCGGAACTGCGCCAGGAAACCAGCCGCGGCGGCACGGCCCTCGGGGGTCAGCGCGACGGCGAACGTGAACACGACGGCCGCCGCGATGCCACTCGCCGCAATCCTCCAGCCGCCCGACACACGCGGCAGATGGCGCCGCCGCTGATTGGCTACAGCTGCTGCGCGCTGCCATCCGAGACGTTCGCGCGCGACGGCCGCCTGGCTCGGAGCCGGCACAGCGGACGGCGCGAGCACGGCCACGGCCGAATGCGCCGCGGTCGCGGCGTCGCGTACATCGTCAACGGTGCGACGGCAATCCGGGCACGCGTGCAGGTGGTCCTGCAGATCGTGATCGGTCTCGACTTCCTGGTCCAGCCAGGCACGCCAGACAGCGATGTCAGGACACGTGGTGTTCATCAGTCTTGCCTCCGATACTTTGCGCGAAACGCGTGCTCCGCGCGCGCCAGCAATACGCCAACCGACCCGACCGCGACCTCGAGCGTGGCGGCAATCTCCGCGTATGAATAACCCGAATGCCGTAACAGCAGACACTCTCGCTGTCGCTCAGGCAGCTCGGCCAGGGCCGCGCGCACGGCCGCCTGCTCTTCCTCGCGCAGAACCTCGGAATCGGCGTGCGGCACGCCGTCGTTCGACTGCTCGAGGCGACCTACCCGCTCGAGTCGAGCACGCGCGCGGCGCTCCGACCGCAGGCGATTGAACGCTGCGTTCAGGCCGACCCGGCGCAGCCAAGCGCCTACCTCGGCGTCGGGCCGCAACTGCAGCGACTCCTGGTCTGACAGCTTGAGAAACATCTCCTGCAGCGTGTCTTCGGTCGCCATCTGATCTCCCAGCACACGGAAGAGCAGGCCGTAAAGCTCGGGATAGAAGCGCTGGAAGAGAGAATCAAAGCGGCTGACGTAGGCGCCAGCGTGACTGGTGGCCACGGGCGCGTCGGCCAGCCTCAACACGTTCTGCTCGGGAATGTCAGCGTTGGAAGAGCCATTCACGGACAGAACACCACCGCATCGAATTTTCTGACAACGATGTCAATGGACCAATACTTGTCAGAGATTGCCTACGCGGCTGCGGCATGCGGGCTGGCGCTCGGTCCTCCAGGAGCTTTGAGATTTGGCTCACGCTGGCCGGTGAACCGCGAAAGCCGCGCCTATACTCACTGGCGTGACTGAGGCGGCGACACAGATCCGCGTGCACGTGCGCTTATTTGCGGCCTACCGCGAGGCGGCCGGCACTACGCGGCTCGATGCACCGTTGCCCGCGGGCGCCACCGTACAGGACCTCCTGGATTCGCTGGCTGACAGGATTCCGTCGTTGAAGACCGCACCTGGCCTGGTTGCCGTCAATCTCACCTACCGCGACAACAGCGCGGCGCTGAACGACGGAGACGAAGTCGCGCTGATCCCGCCCGTGAGCGGGGGCGCCTGAGGCGTGTTCAGAATCGTCGACGGCCCGATCGACGAGCTCCAATTGGAAGAAGCCGTCCGCACGGACTCCGACGGCGCCGTAATCGTGTTCCGCGGAGTCGCCCGCCGGTATTCGCGTGGCCGCGACGTCGTCCACCTGGAGTACGAGGCCTATCCCGAGATGGCCGAAAAGGTCATGGAGCAGATAGGTGACGAGATCAGGTCGAAGTGGCCGGTGAGTCGCGTCGCCATCGTGCATCGCACGGGCGTCCTGCAGATCGGCCAGGCGTCGGTCGCCATCGCCGTCGCGGCGCCGCATCGTGGCGAAGCATTCGCGGCCGCCGAGTACGCCATCGACCGACTCAAACAGGTCGTCCCGATCTGGAAGAAAGAAGTCTGGAGCGACGGCTCTCAGTGGATCGGCTGGGAGCACGAGTCGCACGCGGGTGAGCAAGCGAAGAGCGCGTCGTGACGGCCGAACGGACGCGGCCGTCGCTCATCTTCAACGCCACCGTGAATGCGTCGCCCGAAAGAGTCTTTGAGGCATTCTTCAGCACACCTGAGCGCTGGCTGTGCCGCCAACACGCGATCGAGGTGCGGGTTGGCGGGTCTTTGAAACTGTGCTGGCCGGACGGCTGTTACGAGGGGAGCTTCGTCCAGTGTGAGCCACCCACCCTCGCGCGCTTCAGCTGGCGCATCCAGGGCGAGCCGTCGATGCCCGAGACCATGGTCGTCGTGCGCGCCGACGCGGCAGATTCCGGCGCGACGGCGCTCGAGCTCGAGCACTACGGGTTCGGCGTCGGTCCCGACTGGGACCCGCTGTACGTTGGCGCGGCACGCGCCTGGGGTGCCTACCTGAAGAACTTGCGCGCCGTTCTCGAGGCGGGCGTCGACCTGCGCGAGCCCAACGAATAACCGATCAGCGCGCCGAGCGCTGCCGTCGGAGCGGCGCGCCCGAGCCACAGCGACACGTTGACTGAGGACGGATCCGCGTCTGCGTCGGGCAGAGTCTTGATGCGTTCGAACGCAAGTAACCCCGCGGCGCGGTCATCCAGTGAAGCCTCGGGGCGGAGGAGCGGGAGCGCGGGATCGCCAACCCGCGCCGCGATGCGCAGGAGTCGCAGCACAGGGCTATCGGCGAAGACGCGGCGTCGCCCGAACGCGCGCTCGATGAATGCGGTGCAGTCTTCGCCCATGAACGGCTGACCTTCGATCATATTCAAGCGCTGCGTGGTTTGCTCCACGACCTGATCAGTGACGCCGCGGAACGCCGGCCCGGGCAGCGTCACATCCCAGCCGCCGCGGTCGCGTTTCCGAAAATCCTCGATGGGCGTCCAATTCAGGCCGTTTCGGAAATCCATGTACCACGAGCCGACCAACTGCTCCACGACATACTCGCGGTTGTTGTCGATCTCCACGTGCAGACCCGCGTGCATGGCGAGTGATGGTTCGCCCGGCTGGGGCAGGATGCCGCTGATTGCGCGGTCCAGGGTCTCGAATGGGCGAATGAACAGGCGGCCGATCGTGCTCGATCCGTCACTCTGAAAAATGACGCCTTTGAGAGCAGTCACGTTGCCCGGACGATGCGCGTTGCCCGGCTCGTACGGGTCCGCCGCTCGACGGCGCGCGAAGATGGCGGCGCTCATACCTGGTAGGCAGGGTAGCGGGCGTACGTGCAGTGTGCACAACCCCTTAACATCTGGGGTAGTGAGCGCCAAGCGTGTGCTGCTCGTGGTGGCGAGCGGCTATTTCCTGGCGAGCTGGGCCATGAACCCCGTCTCGTCGATTCTCCCGACGATCACCAGCAGCCTGGACGTGGACGTCACGCGAGCCGGCTGGATCATGAACGCGTACTTCGTCCTGCTCGTCGGTTGGGTACTGATCGCCGGCCGCCTGGGAGACGCCTTTGGACACGGTCGGCTGTTCCAGGCCGGCTGCCTGTTCTTCGCCGCGGGGGCACTAGTAGCCGCGGTGCCGAGCGGATTCGCAGTGCTGATCGCCGGCAGAGCCGTCCAGGGGTTCGGGTCGGCGCTGCTCTTTGGAACGAGCCTGGCCCTGATCGCGAGTGTCTACAACGGACCCCGACTCGCCTGGGCCGTCGGAATCCTGACCGTCTCATCGGGTTTGAGCTCGCTGGTCGGTACCTGGGCAACGACAACAATGGTCCAATTCACCAGTTGGCACTGGACGTTCGTGGTCCCGGCCGTGATCGGCGTGACAGTGGCCGCGTTTGCCGGCGGGTTGCCCTCGCAACGGCGCAGCAACCTCGGAGACATCGATTGGATCGGCGGGTTCTTCCTCCTGGGCGGGCTGGTGTTCCTGCTGCTGGGCCTGAACCATCTGCATGAAGGCCCCGAGACCTTCGAAGCCGGCGCACCCTACCACCTCACGATGCACGCGATCGCGCTGGCTTTTCTGCTGCTGTTCCTGTGGCGCCAGCTGAATGTGAAGAAACCGCTGATCCGGTTGAATCTGCTGACCAATCCGAAGCTCAGCGCCGGAGTGGTCGCCAACGGCATCGCGCACTCGAGCATGCTCGCCACGAGCCTGCTCATACCGTTCCTGATCGAACGCGGCGAAGGGTATTCACCTGCCCAGACGCAACAGCTCGTCCTGGTCCAGACAACGTTTCTGATCGTCGGTTCGTTTGCGGGTGGTTGGATCTACTCGCGCCACAGCACGCCAGCGATCGGCGTCGCGTCCATTGCCGCGATTGCTGGGGGGCTCGCGTTGCTCGGCCGGATCGGCGCCGAGCTGCCGTTCGTGCAACTGTTCCCACTCGTCGCCCTGATCGGCGCTGGGCTCGGCCTGTTCACGGCGGTCAACAACACGTCGGTCATGAGCGCCGTAACAGCCGACCACCGTGGTTTTGCCTCCGGCATGGTCGAAACGACCAGACAACTGGGGCACTCGCTGGGCGTCAGCATCTCCAGTGGTGTGCTCCAGACAACGCTGGCCGCCGCGGCGATCCCGGAGCTCGGATATCGCGACGGATTTTCCGAGGCAGCCTCAACCATGGGCCTTGTGTCTGCGATCGGCGTGGTGATCGTGCTCTACCCGGTGCTCAGGCAGCGGTTATCTCTGCAACCAGCGCCGGGTCGGCATTACCGCCTGAAAGGATGACGCCGACGCGCTGACCGCGCAGGTCCAGTCGACCCGAGAGCAACAGCGCGACGGGTACTGCTCCGGTCGGTTCGACCAGCAGCTTCATCCTCAATAACAGCAATCGCATGGCCTGTTTCACGTCGGCGTCGCTGACGGTGGTGACGCTGTGCGCTAGACGCTGGACGATAGGAAACGTCAGCGCGCCCGGCTGTTGCGTGCGCATGCCGTCGGCGATGGTGTCGGGCGGAGGTATCCGCACCGGATGGCCCGCCGCCAGGCTGAGGACCCAGTCGTTCGACGTCTCGGTCTCGACCCCGACGACGCGGACCTCCGGCAACAAGCCTCGGGCGGCCGTCACACAGCCCGACAACAGTCCGCCGCCACCGACGGGCGCCAGCAGCCAATCGAGCGGACCGACCTCCTCGACCAGTTCGAGGGCGGCTGTCCCCTGACCAGCCATGATGAGGGGATGGTCATAGGGAGGCACCAGTGTCATGCCTCGCTCCTCGGCCAGTGCTCTGGCGATTGCCTCGCGATCTTCGCTCAGTCGGTCGTATCGAACGACGTCGGCGCCGTAGCCGAGCGTGGCCGCGACTTTCAACGCCGGCGCATCCGTAGGCATGACCACGGTCGCGGGCACCCTGAGCTCACGCGCCGCGAGCGCGACGCCCTGCGCGTGGTTGCCGGATGAGAACGCGACCACGCCGCGCTTGCGCTCCTCGGCCGACAGGGCGGACAGTCTGTTGTACGCGCCGCGGAACTTGAACGAGCCTCCACGCTGCAGGTTCTCGCACTTGAAGAACACCTCCGCGCCGACCAGCGCGTTCACGGTCCGCGACGTGACAGTGGGGGTACGGTTGGCGACCGGCTTCAATCGCGCGGCCGCGGCGCGAACATCGTCGAGTGCTATGGCGAGATCGCTGACTGCGTCCAAACGGTCCTCTAATAAATCTCTGCCTGAGCGTTAGTCGGGCCTTAATAGCTCAACGAGCATACTGGGGCAGACGTCATGAAGATCAGTGTTCGCAGGCTAGTGGTCGCTGGGGGCGCCGTGGTCGTCCTGGGCGTGGCTGCCGTGGGCGTTTCCGCCGTGCAGGCGCAGACGGCTCCGGCGACATCGACGTCGCAAGCTCAGGCGGGCCGGCAGAAATTCTTGACTGCGCTCGCGAACAGGCTGCACATCAGCGTCGACCAGCTGCAGCAGGCAATCACTGGCGCTCGCCAGGACGCCGGCCTTCCCGCACCAGGACAACGGCCAAATGGCACCGCGCCGAATGGCCCGCGGGGCGCTGGAGGGTTCGGCGGCTTCTTCGGCAAAGAGGCGGACGCCGTCGCGGCGCTGTTCCATGAAGACCGGACGGCGCTCATGAACGAGGTCTCGGGCAAAACCCTGGCCGAGGTGGCTGCCGCGCACAACGTTCAAACCTCGGATCTCATCAACACCATCGTGACCACGGCCAATCAGCAGATTGACCAGATGGCCCAACAACGAAATATCTCAGCTGATCGTGTTGCTCAGATGAAGCAACAGGTTAGCGGGCGAGTCCAGGCGTTCGTAACCACCCACCGGTTCCCTGCCCGCGCCACTGGATCTCGCTCGTAGGACGCTCGTGATGCGGCGGAGGCTCTGAATTCGTCGGAGTCGAACGGTCCCCCTTCCCGCTCCGTCGACAGCACGAACGCCCGAGAGTCGGCCCGCCTGCGCCCACAGGCGGGTCGACGCACTTAATTGGATTATCTGGGAGCGGGCATGGAGGCGCTTCGGCTGCCGACACCGTGCATCGGATACTCAGCGCGCGCGCTGTCCCGCGCTTTACTTCGAGCCTACGTGCCGTTCTGGCGTCGCTTCGAGGCGGCCTGTTCGACCTGCATCAACAGGTCGGCGAGATCGAACGGCTTCTGGATGACGCCGTCCGCGCGGCGCGCATCCGAGCCCATCATGAGCATCGCGTACGCCGAGACGACGATGACCGGGATGTCGCGAGTCGGTTTGCTGCTCTTGAGCTCATGCAGCACGTCCAGGCCTGATTTCTCCGGCATCGCGAGGTCGAGCAGGATGACGTCAGGATCGTTGGCTTCGGCCAGCTCCATCCCGGCTTTGCCGTCTGACGCCTGGACGACCGAGTAGCCTTCGCCAGCCAGAAGATCGGCCATGAGCGACCGGATCCAGGGGTCGTCCTCGACCACCAGGACGGTCTTGTCTGCTCCCGCCGACGTGCTCATACCGCGCTTACCTCTCTGGGCCTGCTTCCACATGCACGCCACGTGCCATCGGCGACGGTGCGTTGAATTGAAAGTGTAGCAGTAGACCGCGTTTACCCAAGTCGTACGAGCTCTTGCTGTTGAGGCGTAGTGACGCGCAGTTGACCGCCGGGCGTGATCACGGCATCGATCTCCGATCGAACGCCGAAACCGGGCAGGTACACGCCCGGCTCGATCGAAAACGACGCGCCCGGTCGCAGCAGGCGCGTGTCGTGTGTTTCGAAGTCGTCGATGTTGACGCCATCGCCGTGAGCCCCGAGCCAGCCGATCGAGTGCCCCGTGCGGTGGGTGAATGCGGCTCCGAAGCCTGCCTTGTCGATCACGCG
>JAFAPL010000026.1 GCA_019247135.1 Chloroflexota bacterium
AGGTGACCCGATCGAACGACGCGTCACGGAAGGGCAGGCGCTGCGCGTCGCCCTGAATGCAGCGCGTGCCGAGTCGCCGAGCTTCGCGCAGCATACCCATTGAGAGGTCCAAACCGACGATCCACATGCCGCTCAGCGCGAGGTGAAACGTGCCAGGACCACAGCCCACGTCCAGAACCTCGAGACCAGGCGCCGGTTGAACGTGTCGCACGAACCCGCCCACGTATGGGTCGCCGGCGCCTTCTCCCTGGTCATCCCAGACCGTGAACTGCTGGTGCGTCTCGGCGCGGATGCGCAGTCGTTCGGAGTCTGCGTACTGGTAGCGCAGCCACGCCGAATCCGTCCACCGTGTCTCGCTCACATCATGCTCAACGGCCGAGGCGGGTTCTGTTACGGTTGCGGGTCGCGTGCGCCTGTACTGGGAGGTGGCGCGGCGCGCCACTCAGCGACAGCTCATGTACCGCACCGAGAACCTGGCCGGCCTGGCGGCGAACGGGTTCTTCGGATATCTGCGCGGTGCAGTGTTTCTGGCGGTCTTCCAGACGACGACGAACGTCGCCGGGTATGACGCGCAGGCTGGCGTCAGCTATGCCTGGGCGACTCAGGCGCTGATCATGATCATCACCCTCTGGAACTGGTGGGAGGTCGAGCAGACGATTCGTACTGGCGACGTGGTTTCTGACCTCTCGAAGCCGTTCTGGTATCTCGGTTTCTGGCTGGCTCGCGACCTCGGACGTGCCGCCTACTTCGTGGTCTTCAGGGCGCTGCCACTGCTCTTGCTCGGACAACTCCTGTTCGGATTGCACTGGCCTTCGTCACCGGGCGCCTGGCTGGCGATGATGGTCAGCCTGGTGTTGGCGGTGGTCGTCAGCTTCGGTTGGCGATTTCTCATCAACCTGACCGCGTTCTGGACCATCGACGCGCGTGGGCTCGGTGGCCTGGCCAGCGCGGCCGCGATGTTCTTCGGCGGCTTCATCGTCCCGGTGCGGTTTTTCCCCGATTGGCTTCAGGCGATCGTCTACGCCCTGCCGTTCGCTGCCTTCATCCAGACGCCGGCCGACCTGTTCGTCGAGCGTGCCCAGGGTTGGGCGGCGGTCGCGCTCCTGGCCCAGCAACTCGTCTGGGCGATCGCATTGTTGGGGCTGGCCCAGGCGGTGACGCTGGTTGCGACGCGCCGGGTCGTCGTCCAGGGCGGTTGAGCTCGCGTGGAACCGCTGAACGTCTACCTGCGCCTCGTCGGAGCGCAGCTGCGTGCGCAGATGCAATACAAGGTGTCGTTCAGCCTGTCTCTGCTGGGGTCGTTCTTGGTCAATATCGTCGAGTTCGGCGCGATCCTGGTGCTGTTTACGCGGATTCCGGCCCTGGCCGGCTGGTCACTGCCAGAGATCGCACTGCTCTACGGAATGTCTGGGACGGCGTTCGCGACAGCAGAGCTGTTCGCGTCTGCGCTCGACGATTTTCAGCTCCACATCGTGCGCGGCACGTTCGATCGTGTGCTGGTCCGTCCGCGTGGCGCACTGATGCAGGTGATCACGGAAGATGTAGCGCTCAGGCGTATTGGTCGTGTGGCGCAGGGGTTAGTCGTTCTATGGCTCGCCATCGAGCTTCTGGACGTCCAGTGGACATTGGACAGGGTGGCCCTTCTAGTGATGGGCATTGCCTCGGGCACGATCATCTACTTCACGATCTTCGTGCTCGGCGCGGTGTTCTGTTTCTTCAGCGTTCAGGCCAAGGAAGCTACCCACGTGTTCACGTACGGCGGTGACGCGCTGGCGAGTTACCCGCTGGACATCTACACGAACGCCGTGCGGCGCTTCTTCACATTTATCGTGCCGCTCGCGTTCGTGAGCTACGAGCCGGCGCTGTACGTGCTCGGCCGGCCCGATCCGCTGGGTTTGCCTGATCTCGTGCGCATGCTGTCGCCGCTGGCCGCGCTGGCGATGGTTGCGCTGGCGCGACTCGGGTGGCACTACGGAGTGCGCCACTACCAGAGCACGGGCAGTTGAGCGTGGTGATCGAGGTCGACCGCCTGGAAAAGACGTTCCGCGTGCCGCGGCAGCGCGGCGGATGGTTGGGAGCGATGACGTCGTTCGTCGTGCGCGACCTGGTCCTCGTGCGCGCCGTACGCGACGTGTCCTTCCGTATCGATCGGGGTGAGATGGTGGGCTGCCTCGGCACCAACGGCGCAGGCAAATCGACGACCATCAAGATGCTGACGGGTATTCTGGTGCCGAGCGCCGGACGAGTCGAGGTGTTGGGCATGGTCCCATACCGCAAACGCAAGCAGGTGGCGCAGCGCATCGGGGTTGTGTTTGGTCAGCGGACGCAATTGTGGTGGGACCTGCCGCTGATCGATTCGCTCGAGCTACTGCGGTACGTGTACCGAGTCCCCGCGGCGCGCTACGAGCGGAATTTGCGGCGCATGCGCGACTTACTGGATCTGGACGAGTTCATGCGCACGCCCGTGCGTCAGCTGTCGTTGGGCCAACGGATGCGCGGCGACCTGGCCGCGGCGCTCCTGCATGACCCGGAGGTCCTGTACCTGGACGAGCCGACGATTGGCCTCGACGTTGTGGCCAAACATCGTGTCCGCGATTTCCTGCGCGAGATCAACCGGCAGGAGGGCGTGACCGTGTTGCTGACCACGCATGACATGTCCGACGTCGAGCAGTTGTGCTCACGCGTGCTCATCATCGACCACGGCACCCTGCTGTATGACGGCACGCTCGAGGGAATCCGTGACCGCCTCGGGACCGAGCGGACGCTGGTTGTGGACCTGGCTGACGAGGCCGACGAACCAGTCGAGGTGCCGTCCGCACGCGAAGTGAAAGCAGACGGCCCACGCCGCTGGCTGGAGTTCAGCCGCGGCGAAACAACGGCCGCCGAGTTGATCGCGGAGGTGGCGGGTCGGTACAGGCTACGCGACCTGACGATCGAGGAGCCGGCGATTGAAGACATCGTTCGTCGAATCTACGAACGCGGCCTGGAGGAGCCGCAAGCGGCCAGTCGACACTGACCTGGTTAGTGGTTCAGGTGTTGGCGGTGAGCTCTTGCTCCAGTTGACCCAGCACCTTCATCCCGGGCAGGACATCGCGGACACTCGATTTCGGCTCGCGCCCTTCTTTGATCGCGGCAAAGAACTCACGATCCTCCAGTTCGATGCCATTGGTCGACACGTCGACCTGTGAAACGTCGATCGGCTTGTCGAAGCCATCCACCAGGTCGTCGTACACCGCCTTGTATGTGCCGTTGTCGCAGATGTAGCGGAAAAACGATCCAAACGGGCCGTTGTTGTTGAACGACAACGACAGCGTCAAGATCGCACCGGATGCCACCTTGAGCTGAATGCTCATATCCATTGCGATCGCCAGCTCCGGATGCATGGGTCCCTGGATCGCGTGCGCAATCGACGGATTCTCACCTGCCTGCCACATGAACAGGTCCACCGTGTGACACGCGTGGTGCCAGAGCAGGTGGTCGGTCCACGTGCGTGGTTGACCAGCCGCGTTCATGTTCGTCCGACGGAAAAAGTATGTCTGGACATCCATCTGCTGGATCGTGAGCTCGCCAGCCTCAATCCGCTTGTGCACCCACTGATGACTCGGGTTGAAGCGGCGCACGTGACCGGCCATGGCGACGACGCCGGTTTCCTGCTGCACACGCACGAGCCGCTCCGCGTCCGCACTGGAGTCGGCAATCGGGATCTCGATGAGGACGTGTTTGCCAGCGCGCATGCATTGCTCAGCCTGGTCGGCGTGGATCTGCGTGGGGCTGGCGATGATCACCGCCTCAACGCCGGGCTGCCGAAGGGTTTCGCCGAGGTCGGTCGTCCAGTGAGGGATTTTCCATTTCTGGGCGAATTGCTGTGTGCCCTCCGGTCGACCGCCAGTCAGCGAGACGACCTCAACATCCGGGATGTTCTGGATAGCCTCCATGTGCCTGGTCCCGAAGGCACCCTGCCCAGCCAGCGCAATCTTCATCGTGCTGCGCATGCTAGACGACGGCAGTCGGCGCCGGCGGTGCACAATGGGCGACGATGGAGTACGTCCGGCACGTTGACCAGGCGGCGATGAACGGGGCCGCGCCTACCGAGCGCTATTCGCAGTGGCTGCTCGACCATACGACGGGGTCGCAGCACTGCAGCATCAACTTCATCAAGACGCCTGCGGGCGGAGGCTCACCGGCCGGCATGCACACCCATGTTGTCGACCAGATCTTCTACATCCTCAGCGGAACGATGAGCCTCGAGATCGAGGACAAACAGTACGAGGCAGGCCCAGGTTCGCTGGTCGTGTTTCCCGCGGGTGTGCCGCATCGCAACTGGAACGGCGGGACCGAGCCCACGGTGCACCTGGCGTTCAACGTGCCGATGCCGGATCCGAGCGAACCCTTCGCGCGCCCCGTCTCCGGCTGAGACTTCCGCGCGGCGGCGGGCCGAATCGACCGCGCCGCCTGGTAATTGTCTCGAGACCTGCTTGACGGCCCGAAGGGGGCTGCATACGCTGCGCAGCAAGGCTGCATTCGGGGGGAAGCGCGTATGTTGCGCTATCGGGTCGAGCCTTTCGTCACCCGCCGACAATTCTTGGGCGGCATGCTCAGTACCGGCGCTCTGCTAGCGCTCGGGAGTGCGTGTACTACTGCCACAGCACCCACCGCTCAACCGGCGGCCACAACGGCCCCGGCGGCCGCCGGCGCACCCCAGGCGGGGCCCGGCGGCTTCGCCGGCAGTGGTCCGCTGAAGCTGCTCGTGCAATCCCACTTCGTACCTGCGTACGACACGTGGTTCGACCAGTGGGCCTCGGACTGGGGCACCAAAAACAAAGTCGAGGTGCAGGTCGACCACATCCTGTCGGCGCAACTGGCCGCCAAGATCGCGGCCGAGGTCGCGGCCGGCGCAGGTCATGACATCTACGCGCTCACCCGCAACGGCGAACCCGCGCTCTACCACGATCAGATGGTGGACGTGGGCGATATTGCCAAGCAGGTCGGCGAAGCCCACGGCGGGTGGATCCCGCTCGGTGAGACGCTCGGTCTGTATCAAGGCACCTGGCATGCCGTACCCGAGTACTTCATCGATTTTCCGGCGCTGTACCGCAAGGACATTTTCGACGCCAACGGCCTGGCGCCCGTCGACACCTGGGCAGACCTGCTCAAAACGGGTGCGCTGCTCAAGGGCAAGGGCAATCCCATCGGCATCGCCATCAACCAGCAGAGCAATGACTCGAGCAACAGCTGGACTGGCTGTCTGTGGTCGTTCGGCGCATCGACGGTCGCTCAGGACGGCAAGACGGTGGCGCTCGACGTGCCCGAGACACGCGAGATGCTTCACTACGCGGTAGATCTCTACAACCAGACGATGACGCCCGAAGTGTTGTCCTGGGACGACACCGGCAACAACTTGCTGCTCGCGTCCGGGCGTGGCTCGTGGATCCAGAATCCGATCAGCGCGTTGCGCACGATGGAGCACGACACGCCGGACCTGGCGAAGAACGTCTACGTGTCGAATACCCCGGCTGGCCCAAAGGGACGGATGACTCCGGTGACGGGCAAGGCCTGGGCGGTTGCCAATTGGGCCACAAGCGTGCCGGCTGCCAAAGCCTTCATCACCGACTACTACAGCGTAGTCGGCGAGGGCGTAAAAGCCAGCCAGGGCTACAACCAACCCGTGCTCAAAGACATGCGCAAGAAGCCCATGCCGATCCTGGGCGAGGATCCCAAGTTGACGGTGCTGCAGGACTTCGACCAGGTGGCGCGCACCGTCGGCTATCCGGGCCCGCCGACTGCCGCGGCGGGTGAGGTGGAGTCCAACTGGGTGATCCCGCTGATGGTGGGCCGGGCCGTGAATGACGGGAACGTCGAGGCGGCCGTCGAGTGGGCGACGCAAAAGATCCAGTCGATCTACGCGAAGTACACGTGAGTGCGGCTGCTATTTGGTCGAGCCAGCCGTAATACCTTCGACGAAGTCGTCGAGAAAGTAGTTGAACAGCAAGGCCACCGGGATTCCCGCGAAAAGCGCGCCCGCCATCAGTGAGCCCCAGTAGAACAGGTCACCCCGCACCAGGTCGGTGACGACCCCGAGCGTGACTGGCTTCACGGCTGTGCTCGAGGTGAATACGAGCGGGTAAATAAAGGCCTGCAGCGAGATCGCGAACGCGAACATGCCAGCCGCGGCGAGTCCCGCTCGACTGATCGGCAGCACGACGCGAAACACTGCCTGGGCGCGGTTGGCGCCATCGACCAGGGCTGCCTCTTCGATCTCGAAGGGCACGTTCTTGAAGAACCCCATGAGCAGCCAGACCGCGAATGGGATCGAGATGGTCGGCAAGACCAGCACGAGCGACCAGATCGTGTTTTGCAGTCCAAGGGTGTGTACGACCCGGGTCAGCGGGATGAACAGCAACGTCGGCGGGACGAGATACGTCGCAAAGATGGCCATGCCCATCTGCTGCGCGCCCGGCAGGTGTAGCCGCGCCAGCGCATAGCCGGCCGGGACCGCCGTCACGAGCGTGATCAACACCACGCAGACGCCGATGATCAGCGAGTTGGCCATCCAGACGACGAATCGCGTCTGCTCGAACAGGTACTGCACGTTCGCGAGCGTCGGCGCAGCGTTGAACCACAGCGGGTTATTGGTCTCGCTGTACAGGTCACTGTTCTGTTTGAAGGTCGTGATGACCATCCAGTAGAAGGGAAACACCGCGACGAGCGCGTAGACCGCGAGAGCCAGGCCGCGCAGGATGGTGGTTCGCTGCTGGCGCGTGAGCCGGCGTGACCTGGGCTGTGCGACTGCGAGGGCCATCAGGCGGCCTCGCGGCGGGCGATCGCGCGCAGGGCGAAGATCGTCAGCACCAGCAGAACGGGCAAGAGGAACAACGCGATGGCCGCGCCCTGTCCGAGCTGCGAGCCAGCGACGCCAACCTGGAGTGCGTAATTCGCGAGAACCTGGGTCTGGTCGACAGGCCCGCCACCGGTCAACAGATACACCACCGTCAGTTCGGTGAGCGTGAAGATCAGGTCGAACAGAACGGCGATGAACAGGATCGGCGCGATCAGCGGGACGATGATGTTGTGGAACCGACGCCACCAACTGGCGCCGTCGACGCGCGCCGCGTCAACAACCTCGGCGGGAATCGCGGTCAGACCGGCGAGCACGACGATGGCTCCGAACGGCACGGCGCGCCAGGTGCTCACCAGGATCACGGCGAACATTGCTGGCACCGGAGTACCCAGCCACTGAATGGCGACGTGGATCAATCCGAGCTTCAGCAGAATCCAGTTCACGACGCTGAACTGTGAATGGAACATCCACTTCCAGGCGATCGTGCTGAGCGCGATGGGAATGGT
Source organism: Chloroflexota bacterium (assembly GCA_019247135.1). Next base: position 7,345 of record JAFAPL010000026.1, read on the forward strand.
CCATGGCAGGACGAACAGCGTTCGAAGCACGGACCTGCCCGGGAACGCGCCGAGCATCAGAAATGCGAGCGCGACGCTCAGCGTGATCTTCGCCGCCGTCGCCACGATCGCGATGGTCAGCGTGTTGCGCACGGCCAGGAAAAAGGTCGGATCGCGCAGCGCGTCGGCGAAGTTCTTGAGACCCACGAAGTGGCCCTCGCGCGCCACGGTCGTGTCGGTCAGGCTGTACCAGATGCCCAGCGCCAGCGGCAGTCCGATGAGCGCCAGCACGTAGATGACGGCTGGCAAGATCAGTAAGTAACCGCCGTAGCGTGAGAGTCGCCGCGGCCAGAGTGTGGCGCGCGGGACCACGATGCCTCGAGCCAGCGTCGCCACGGCTGCGAGATTCCCCTTCGCGCGGAGCCTATTGGTGCGCTCTGGGCGGTGTCAACCCTGTAAAAGGGACGCCGTGGCCAGGCGCCGCTACGAAGAGAAGCTGCAAGGGCTGAATGCCCTGCGTGCTGAGGACGCCGGCGCGCAGGCGTACTTGAGCAAGGCGCTGCGGGATCCCAACAACTACGTCGTGGCGCGCGCGGCGAGCATCGTCTCCGAATTCCGCGCCGAAGCACTCATTCCCGAGCTGGTCGAAGCCTGCGAGCGCTTCTATGTCAGCCCGGATCCGCAATGCCTGGCCAAAGTTGCGCTCGCCCGCGCACTGCGCCACCTCGGCTATCACGACGCGGACTTCTACCTCCGCGGCTTGCGCCACGTCCAACTCGAGCCCGCATGGGGTGGCCGGGGTGACAGCGCCGGCGGACTCCGCGGCATCTGCGCGTTGGCGATCACTGAGTGTCCACTCGATCCGCTGCGGATCCTCAGCTACCTGACTGATGCGCTGGCCGATCCCGACAAACTGGTGCGCATCGACGTCGCCCGAGCGATCGCGCAAATGGCGCGCGACGAAGGCGCACTTCCATTGCGGCTCCGCGTGCTCGTCGGAGATGAACCGGACGTGATCGGCGAGTGCTGCGCCGCGCTCCTGAGTATCACGCCAGGCGATGCCGTCCCATTCGTGGCGCGCCTGTTGGAGTGCGCCAGCCCAGACGTGCAGCTCGAGGCGGCGGCTGCCCTGGCGCAATCGCGCGAGCCAACGATCAGCGGCCTGTTGCGGGACTATTTCGAGCGGCCACATCCGGGTGAGCTGCGCAAGGCGCTGCTGCTGGTCTTGCGCGCGTCGCCGCTGCGAATTGAACGCTGGGTCCAGGATGCTATTCGCGCTGATGAGGGAGAGGTACGCTTGCGGTGAAGGGGGGCCTCATGCCAGGCACCGGGAATCTGTCACGGCGTTCGTTTCTGCTAGGCGCCGCGAGCACGGTTGGCGTCACGTTGCTAGCCGCTTGCAGCGCGCCACAAGCGCCGGCCGCCAGCGGGGGTGGAAATGCACCCGCGGCCACCACCACCGGATCAGCCGGTGGCGCCGCGCCGACGACAGCGCCCGCTGCCGCTACCGGCACGCGAAAGACGGTGCTGTTCTGGGGTCGAGAGCAGTTCTTGCCAGAATCGAACGACTATCTGTCGGAGTCGGTGAAACTGGCCGGCCAGAAGGGCAACTTCGACGTCAGCATCCAACTGTTCAGCAATGATGAGCATCCGCAAAAAGAAGTCGTGGCTATGGAGTCCGGCGTTGTACCAGACGTGACCTACACGTACGCGCCGGCGTTGTGGGACCAGAACGGCTACGCGCTCGAAGTCCAGTCGTTGTACGACGAGATTGGCAAGTCCGGTGGTGGTTGGCTCGATCTCGCGGATGGCAGCTCGCGCACGTCCGCGGGCAAGCGCATTGCCATCCCGATGAACAACGAGCCGTGGTTCGTCCATCTGCGTAAGGACAAGTTCGCGGACGTGGGCGTCACACTACCACTCAAGACCTACGACCAGATGATGGACGCCTTCCAGAAGGTGAATAAACCGTCTGACGGCTTCTTCGCCTACGACGGGCAGATGACCGAGGCGGACTGGACCGGCAACGGCCTGCAATGGATGTGGATGTTCGGTGGCCGATTGTTCGACAAGGAAGGTCAACCGACCATCAACACGCCTCAGAACATCGCGGGCGTGAAGGCGTACACGGATTTATTCAAGAACAACATGATGCCGCCGGGCGTCGTGAGTCAGAAAGCGGCGGGGAACAACGAGGCCTGGCTGTCCGGTCAGACCGCGTGCGTCTCTAATCCCGGGAGCATCGTCCTGTCGATGCGCAAGGACAATCCAGACCTGCTCAAGAACACGTTCCTGCAAGCCTGGCCGTCACAAGTCGACTCTGGCAAGTTCATCCAGACGGCGGGCAGCGCAACCATCATCATCAACAAAAAGTCTCAAGCAATCGACGAAGCTATGCAGGTTGCGCGCATGATCCTGTCTCCCGAGCGGTATCCCACCCAGCTCGAGAAAGCCGGCTCGTACTGGTTCCCGATCATGAAGAACTACCTCAACTTGCCGTTCTTTACCCAGGACGAATGGAACAAGGAAGTTACCGAGAACATCGTTCCGTGGACGCTAGCCGGCCAGGCGGACACCGGTCTCACGCCGATCTTCGACGACATCACGATCAGCGCCACCAACGACATGCTGCAAGCGATCGTCGTCCAGGGCAAGAGCGTCGAGGAAGGCGTGAAAATTCTGGCGGACGCAGCGGCGGCTGCGAAAGCCAAGTTCAAGCTCTAGGCGCGAACCGATGGCTCTTCAAGCCGGTGCGCGCACCGCGGGCGCGACAACGTGGTGGTCGCGCCGGACGTTAGCGCGCGATCAGGCCGTCTTCGGGTACTCGCTGCTGGCACCCGCCGCGGTGCTGATCATTGTGCTGGTCGGCGTGCCATTCGTCCGCGCACTCTGGCTCAGCTTTCACAGGAAGCTGCTGGGTGCCGAAGACGCGCCCTGGATCGGCCTGCAGAACTACGCCGCCCTGCTCGCCGACCAGACCTTCTGGCTCGCAGTGAAGAACACGTTCATCTTCACGACCGGATCGATTGGCTGCAAATTGATCCTCGGGCTGAGCATCGCCCTGGTGCTCAATGAGGCGCTGCCATTGCGCGGTCTCTGGCGATCGATGGTCATGCTGCCGTACGCGATGCCAACGCTCGTGTCTGTGCTGGTGTGGAAGTGGATGTACAACGACGTGGCGGGCGTTCTGAACTATCTCGCCTCGTCGGCCAGACTGACCAACCATCCAATCTTGTGGCTAGGCGACCCGAACTTCGCTCTGCCCTCCGTCATCGCGGTGAACGTGTGGCGTGGCTTCCCGTTTTTCGTCATCACCATCCTGGCCGGATTGCAGACGGTGCCGCAGGAGCTCTATGACGCGGCCAAGGTCGATGGCGCCGGTGTGTGGGCGCGTTTCGTCAATGTCACCGCACCCGGCATTCTGCCGGTTGTCGCCGTGACGACGCTCTTCTCGGCGATCCTCACGTTCAATGATTTCTCGATTATCTGGATCCTGACGCAGGGCGGGCCGGGCAATGCCACGCAGGTGCTCGCGACGTTGACGTACAAGATCTCGATCCCAGGCCTGGAGCTGGGCAAAGGCGTGGCCGTTTCGGTGTTGATGTTGCCCATTCTCGTCGGGCTGATCTTGTTGTTGAATCGCTTCATCGCCCGCCGTGAGGAGCTCGCATGACTTCGGCCGCCATTGCTCGACGTGGCGACACGAGTGCGGAACGTCGTCAGATTGCTGTCCAGCGGTTTCAGCGCATCGCCCTGCGTGCTTTCGGCGTGGTGCTTCTCGCATTCGTGCTTCTGGTCGCGCTGTTTCCGCCGTATTTCATGGTGATCACCGCGCTTCATCCACCCAGCCTCAGCTTCAACCGCACGCCAACGCTATTTTCGACCGATTTGTCGCTCCGCGCCTTCACCGATCTCTTTGAGAAATACCCGTACGTCACGTGGATGGCGAATACGACGCTGGTCGCGGTGTGCAGCACCATCTTTTCGGTAACCGTGGCGACACTCGCGGCGTACAGTCTGTCGCGGCTGCGTTATCCAGGCCGTGGCACGCTTTCGAGTGCAGTCTTTTTCGTCTACCTGTTTCCGTCGACGCTGTTGTTCATCCCGATCTATATCGTCTTGAACAGCCTGCATTTGCTGGACTGGCTGCCGGCGCTGATCGCCGTCTATCTGACCTTTTCAGTGCCGTTCAGCATCTGGCTGTTGAAGGCGTACTTTCTGACCATCCCACGCGAGCTCGAAGATGCGGCCATGGTGGACGGCGCGACGCGTTGGCAAAGCCTCGTGTTGATCGTGATGCCATTGGCCACGCCAGGCATCGCCGTCGCGTGCATCTATTCGTTCACCCTGGCATGGAACGAGTACCTGTACGCGTTCACGCTGCTGAGTGATCAGGCCAAGTTCACGCTCGCGCCGGGCTTGACCAAGCTGATCTTCGGGGACGTGTTCTTGTGGGGCATGATCATGGCCGGTGGCGTGCTCATGAGCGCGCCGTTGCTGGTGCTGTACTTCATTGCCCAGCGCTACATCGTCGCGGGATTGTCCGCCGGAGCCGTGAAAGGCTAGCGCTGCGCGCGGGAGATCCGAATCGCGACCGCGAGCTCGACGAGATCGGCTGGCGTGAGCGTCGCGCGGTCGAGCAGTGCGGAAACGCGCTCGAGACGGTTGTGCACGCTGTTGAAGTGGATTCTGAGCTGCTGCGCCGCGTGCGTTGCATCATTGCCAGCGTCGACATAGGCCAGAACGGTGTCGGCAAGTGCCGCGCTCCGCTCGGAGCCGAGCGCTACGAGCGGGCCCGCTGCCTGCAGCGCCAACCGCTGAGCTACGGAGTCCGCGGAAGACGCAAGGTAACGCAATAGGCCGAGCCGCCGCAGGTCGACGCACGGCTCGTCGGTGGTTGCCGCGTGCAGAGCGCGCGCTGCTTCCCAGTAGCCGCGCGGTATTTCGGCAATACCCCGACACGTCGTGCTGATGCCCGCACGCGCAGTCACCCCACTGCGTCGACCGAACGCAGGTAGCGCCTCCGCAACCACCGGCGTGGTGTCAGGCGCACGCAGAATCGAAACGACCTCATCGCGTCGCACGACGACGAACCGAAACGACGTCACATTGAAGGCGGCGCGGCTCACTTCTGCCGCGAGGACCTGCGCAAGGCGTTCGGCATCGACCGAGAGCACAGGGACCAGGACCGCGACGCAGTATTGCTCGTCAGGCTCGAAGCCCATTGACGCGGCAATATCCGCGGCGTCCGCGCGTCCGGCGTAGCGGCCCTCCAGCAGGTCGTCCAGCAGCTGGCGACGCACGAGTTCAGTGCGACCCATGACCATCTGCTGGCGGGCAAGGTAGCTGTCGGTCAGCACGCGGCTGGCTGCATCCATGTAGTCGAGGCTCTTGCGGACCAACCACAAGCCCGCGGGCGCGTCGCCCGCGCTGATCTCGGCGATGTGCCGGCTCAGCACGCGGTGGCCTACGCGCAGTCCGTCGAGCAGCGCAGCCATGGGGAACGCGTCCTCAGCCCGCCGGCTGCCGACTTCGCGCACGAACTCCAGGTCGCCCCGATGGGCGGCGCGGCCGTCGCGCGTCGTCCTCGCGAAAACACGCACATGTTCCGCGCAGTGGCCGATGAACCGTTCTTTGAATTGGCGATCATGACGGGCGACGGCGCCGATCGGGGCGACATCGCGCACGATTGCCTCGGCCATGGCTGCGCCGACGTCGTCGGCGCAGGCCTCGAGTCGGTCCAGCAGATCCTGGATTTGTGCGTCGATCACAACTTTGGCCCTCCAGTTTGGGTGCCGAGCCAGTGCATCGTGTGGTGCAGCCCAGAATAATCGGCGCATGCCGAACTACGTGCTGATCTACAAGGGTGGGGCGATGGGACAGAGCGAGGCCGAGCGGAACCAGATCATGGCCGCGTGGGGGCAGTGGTTTGGGTCGCTCGGACAGGATGTGGTCGACGGTGGCAATCCGTTTGGACCGTCGCGGTCGATTGGGGCGAACGGCAGTGTCGGCGGAGGTGCCACCTCTGGTCTGACCGGCTATTCCATCCTCAAAGCCAGCAACCTGGACGAGGCGACGGAGAAAGCCCGAGGGTGCCCTGTGCTCAAAGGCGGCGCAAGCGTCGAGGTGTACGAGACATTCAACGCGATGTGAGCGGAGACGGCTGGCGGCCGTCTTATGCGTCTGATTCGACGACTGTCCGCAGGCCGAAGCTCTGGAGCCGGGCACACCAGTGTTCGGCTCTTTCTTTCGGTCCAGTCGCGACGACGCTCGCGCCGGTCGTATGGATCTCCCATGCGTGCGCGTGCGCGCGAGGTCGGGTCATCCGCGGCACCACTCGGCACAGCGCCACCTCGACGTCGTCGAACGAGTGGCACTGGCAATCCAGGACAATGACCTTGTGCGGCAGCAGCTGCCGCGGCAAGACCTTCAGATCGGGTGCGACTGGCGCGACGCTCACCGCCGCCATTGTCTCACAGGCAGGCAGCCTATCCTGAACGGGTGAGCGGCCAGCAGGTCAATATCGCAATCGTCGGGACCGGCTTCATCGCCGAAACGCGCGCACGCTCCTACGCTGGGGTGACCGGGTACGAACCGCGGCTTGTCGCCGCCGTCAGCCGCTCGCGCGACCGTCTGGAAGATTACGCCGGCCGACACGGCATCCCCGACGTGTACACCGATCTCAAACCGGTCCTGGAGCGCACCGACGTTCAGGTAGTTGACCTGTGTGTGCCGAACCACCTGCATCGGCCGTTTACCGAAGCGGCGGCAGCCGCGGGAAAGCACGTCATCTGTTCGAAACCGCTCACCGCGTTCGACGGTGCAGGCCTGGCGCCCGATGCTCGCGTCGGCGAAGTTCCGCGGGCCGAGATGCTGCGCGTCGCGGACGAAAACGCCACCGCCATGGTCGACGCGGCGCGCGAAGCGAACGTCTTCCTCATGTACGCCGAGAACTGGGTGTATGCGCCGTCGATCGCGAAGGCGGATCGGTTGGCCGCGGCCTCTGGCGGAGCGATTCTCGAGATGCGCGGCGGCGAATGTCACAGTGGCTCGCATTCGCCGTATTCGAAGGAGTGGCGCACCACCGGTGGCGGAGCCTTGTTGCGGCTCGGCGTGCATCCGATGGGCGCAATGCTCCATTTGAAGAGGCAAGAAGGGTTGCGCCGGTGGGGACGGCCGATCCGGCCGCGCGCCGTATTTGCCGAAGTCGCTGACCTGACGCAAACACCCGGCTTTCTGCAAGAGGAGAAGCACTTCATCCGAACGGGCTGGGTGGACGTCGAGAACTGGGGCACAGCCATCCTGACCTTCGACGACGGCACGCGTGGGATCGTCTGGTCGTCGGATGCGGTGCTCGGCGGCATGGAGAGCACGCTGCAAGTGTTGATGTCGAACGCACACATCAAGTGCAACCTGTCCCACACGCGGCTGGTCGAGGCGTTTGCACCCGAGGCGTCGGTGTTCGGGGACGAATACATGATCGAGAAGCTCGAGACATCCGCGGGCTGGAGTCCGCCGGCTCCGGACGAGGACTGGGCGCAGGGGCACCGCCAGATGGTCCAGGATTTCGTCGCCTCGGTCGCTCGAGGCCGCGAGCCGCTTGCGACGGGCGAACTCGGCCGCGATGTGATTCGCCTGGTCTATGCGGCGTACCTCAGCGCGGCCGAAGGCAGACGCGTCGAGCTCTGAAGCTCAGACGACGACTTCCGCGTCGAACGTCACGGCCGTGCCGGTCGACGTCGCGCCTGGCGCCCCGTGATGGCTACCAAACATCGGACTGCTGCGATACGCCTCCATCGCTTCGCGCGATTCCCATCGAGACACGGCCTCCAGCGTCGAATCGTTCCGCCAGAGCTCAAACCCGAGGAATCCGGGAAAGCGCTTGAGCTCCGGCCCGCCGCGCCGGAAGCCCTCGACCATCCGCTCCTGCGCTTCGCGCGGTGCGGTGATGCGTGTGACTGCCACAAACATATATTCCCCAGCATAGCCACGCCAGAAGGGGTACCGTGGCGCCATGAAACGACACGTCGCGCTGCTGGCAACGAGTCTCACTCTGTTGCTGTCGGCCACTGGCGTCCACGCACAACCAGCGTCCAAAGTCACCATCGACAACTACGAGTTTCAGCCGGCGGAGATCACGGTTGCTCCAGGTACGACGGTCACGTGGACCAATGCACAAACCGACGATGTGCACTCCGCGGTGAGCAATGATGGCCTGTGGGACTCGGACACCCTGGACACGGGCAAGTCCTACCAGTACACGTTCAGCGACCCGGGCGACTTCGGCTATTACTGCAGCCAGCACCCCGACATGCAGGGCGTCGTGCACGTCAGCGGGGGCTAGCCGTACGTAGCAGTCGGCACGCGCAGGAGCCCTGAAGCCGTGCGGTTACACTCGAGGAAACGCTTGCGCTGAAGCTTGCGCTGAAGACTGGAGAGTGCTGCCGCATGACATCTCGTATCGACGACATCGTGGTAGCCGTGCTCGGTCCGGGCCGACTCGGTGAGACGCATCTCGCCGCGCTGGCCGAGCTCCACAAACGCGGGCTGGACGTCGACGGTCGCCGCGTGTCGGTCAGCCCGGCTCTGTACGGCCGCAACCCCGAGCGTGTCGGCGAGGTGGCGCAGCGCTACGGTGTCGAACGCATCAGTACCGATCTCAACGACCTGATTGACGCGCCTGACGTCGCAGTCATCGATAACTGTCTGTCGAACAACCTGCATTTCGAGCCGCTCATGCGAGCGATCGACGCGCGAAAACACGTCTTCTCAGAAAAGCCACTCACCATCGAGCTACACGAGGCAGTTGAGCTCCTGAACGCGGCCCGCTCCGCGGGCGTCCAGCATGGCGTCATCCAGAACATGCGGTTCAATCGCGGCCCGCGCAAAGCGCGTGAGCTGATCGGCCAGGGCGCCGTGGGCCGCGTGTTCAGCACGGACGTCCTCTTTGGCTACATGGTCCCGCAAACCGTGCTCAACCGACCGAGCTGGTTCTACAAAAAGGAGGAGGCCGGCGGCGGGATCGTCGAGGACATGATGGCGCACTTCTTCGACCTGCTGCGCACGCTCGTCGGTCGCATCGTCGGTGTCTACGCCGCGCCTTCGATCGTGTGGCAGCAACGCCGCGAGCCTGACGGAACCCCGTTTCGCGTGGAAGTGGAAGACCTGGCCAGCGTCAGCATCCGGTTCGAGAATGGCGCGATCGGCAACTGCTTCGCCTCGTGGGTACGTCGCAAGCACGAGGAGGTGCCGAGTTTTCAGATCGACGGCGAGGACGGCAGCCTGTACTTCAGCCTGCACCGCGTCTGGTCGCAGCCCCAGTCGCAGACACCGTTGTTCAGGTACGACGCGCGTGCGGCGCAGACCGACAGCCTGGCTGATTGGCAGCAGGTCGAGGTCGACACGCGTGATCCGTTCGAGCTACAGCTGCAGCTCTTCCTCGAGGGCGTCGCGCGCGGCGTGCCAACGCCGGGCCTGCCGACCTGGGAGGACGCGGTCGAAAACCAGCGTTTGATCCAGGCGGCCTATCGTAGCGTCGCCGAACGTCGCGAAGTTGCTCCTGAGGAGATTCCGCTCGCGCCCGCGGTCGGCGCGGCATGAAGCTGCGGCTGCCGCGAGCAGACGGCTCGCTTGAGGAGTATGGCGTTGGCGCGCCCTCGCCGTACGCGCAGACAGCGGCGCCACCACGATCGCGCGTCGCGTATGCCGCGGCGCACGTCGTTGCCGATCCCCTCGCTGATATCGATCCCTGGCTGTCAGCCGCGCTGGATTGGGACGCCACCCTCGCCTATCGCCGCTACTTGTGGGACCTGGGCTTTTCGATTGCGGAAGCCATGGACACAGCCCAACGCGGCATGGGCCTGGACTGGACAACCACGCGAGAGCTGATCCGCCGTTCGCTGAAGGAAGCCAGGGCGCTCGGAGTTCTCGACCGCATTGCCTGTGGCGCCGGGACCGATCATCTCGCGCACGCGACCACCCTTGACCAGGTTGTGCACGCCTACGAAGAACAGTGCGAGTTCATCGAATCCCTGGGTGGGCGCATCATTCTCATGGCGAGCAGGGCGCTCGCGGCCTGCGCACGCTCAGCCGACGACTACGCATACGTGTATGAACGCGTGCTCACGCAGCTCGGGCACCCCGTGATCATTCACTGGCTCGGCGATATGTTCGATCCGGCCCTCAGCGGCTACTGGGGCGCGATCGACCTCGACGCGGCCACCGAAGCTTGCCTGGACGTGCTGACTCGGCACGCGGGAAAGATCGACGGCATCAAGATGTCGCTGCTCGACGAGCAGCGGGAAATCGACCTGCGTCGTCGCTTGCCCGGCGGCGTCCGCATGTACACCGGCGACGATTTCAACTACCCCGCCTTGATCAGGGGAGATCAGCACGGGTACAGCGACGCGCTGCTCGGCATCTTCGACGCCATCGCGCCTGCCGCCGCCGCGGCGCTGGGGGCGCTCGACGACGGAGACGTTGCCCGCTATGACGCGATCTTCCGGCCGACCGTCGCCCTGTCGCGGCAGATCTTCAAAGCGCCAACGCGCTTCTACAAGACCGGCGTGGTCTTTCTGGCCTACTTGAACGGCCACCAGGAACATTTCTCGATGGTCGGCGGCCAGCAGAGCGCACGGTCGCTTGTCCACCTCGCCGAGATCTTTCGCCTGGCGGACGCAGCGTGCTTGCTGTGCGATCCAGCCGTGGCGGCGGAGCGCATGCGCCGCGTCCTCGCACTGTCGGGCCTCGCCTGACCGGCAAAACTCCGTCAGTTTTTTGCTCGAATCAGGGCAGCTCGGCACTGACTCTGCTGTTAAGAGGGATCCATGCTGCTGGTTGCTCGCCGCAGCCAAATCGCGGCTCGTTGAGGGGATTGTGCACATGCTTCTCTCAAAGCTTCGCCTGATGGCCACGTCGGCCGTCGCCATTCTGCTGGCCGCCTGTGGTAGCGGCAGCAGCTCGTACACGCCCGCTGGCCAGCAAGCGGCTCAGCCGCAGGCCGGCGGCGGTCAGTCGACGCCCGCGGCTGGCGCAGCGCAGTCAGGTCAGAAGGTGCACCTGGTGTACTTCAACGCTCGCGGGGCTGAGGCGGTCGAGCGTGCGCTGGTCAACAAGTACATGCAGGACCACCCGAACATCGAGATCGAGTACCTGTCAGCTACCTCACTGAGTGGCCCGAGCGACACGGATGCGATCGCCAACTTGATCTTCAACATCCAGGCCAAAAAGGTGGTCGACGTGGCGAAGATCGAGGTGAGCCGGACTCCGCTCGACTTGATGGCGGCGAACGCCGAGCAAGAGTTGACCGCGATTGGCGGCGACGCGGTGAAGACCCAGTTGAAGGGACTGCTGAACAGCAACTACGTCGATATCAACAACGGTGTCTGGGCGATCCCGTATGAATACGACCCGTTTGGCTACGTCTACAACGCCGACATGTACAAGGATGCCGGCCTGAATCCGGACGCCCCTCCGAAGAGCTGGGACGAGCTGCGCCAGGTCAACACCACCATCAAATCGAAGAACGCGAACGCCTGGCCGATCTGCCAGCCCATCAATAATCTGGCCAAGACGATGCCCTGGGTGTGGACTTCGGGTGCCGACTTCTGGGACCGTCCGATCCTGCCGACCAAGGCCGATTTCACGAACAAAGTCGTGACCGATGTCTACAAGTTCCAGCAGGAGTGGTCGCAGAAGCAGTGGCGCAACACCGACGAAGTAAGCACGTCAAACGATCAGCAGCTAATGATCTCGCGTAAGTGCGCCGCCATGATCTACAGCTCGTATTTCATCTTGCTGCTGCAGGTCAACGATCCCAAGACTGACTGGCGCGTGGCGCCCATTCAGTCTGAGGACGGCAGCGGCCAGCCAAAGACGTATGGCGGCGGCAGCGCGCTGGCGATCCCGTCCACCGCGGCCCAGCCCAAAGAGGCGATGGACTTCATCCTGTGGCTGACCAGCGACGACGCGCAGCGGCTGAAGTACGGCGTAACCCAGGGCCTCGGACTCGCGGACCAGGACCTGTACAGCCAGGCAAATCCGGCCAGCATCGCCGTCTCGGATCAGCTGAAGAATGACCCCAAGTGGAAGCAGTCCATTCTGACCGTTCCGTCGCAGCCGCCGGGGGTTTCACCGGCTTTCTCGAAGATCTACCAGCTGTTGGCGGATATGCAGGAGCGAGTCGTCCGATCCAACGCAGATGTTCCCTCGGAGCTGTCGAATGTGCAGCAGCAATCGCAGCAATTACTGGATCAGGCGATCGCGAACTATCCACAGCTGTATCCGAAGAGTTGACCGATGAGTGATGCGTCAACAACCGCGACCCCGCGACTTGGCGCGGCCCCGCGTGTGGGCCGCGCCGCCCAGATCGGACAGACGTGGCGCCAGAGTCAGGCGGCGTACCTCCTGCTGGCGCCATATCTGATCCTGTTCGTAGTGATCCTCGCGTATCCACTCGTATTCTCGATTTACCTGAGCTTCTTCGACGCGACGTTGAATCAGGCCCCCACGTTTGTCGGCGCTCAGAACTTCGTCCATTTGTTTACCGACGGGGAATTCCTGACCGCGCTGCGGAACACCTCCTATTACGCCGTATTCGTCGTGATCGGAGAAACAATCTTGCCGCTATTCATGGCAATAGCCATGAACGAGCGACTGCCCTTCCGAACGGTGCTGCGCACCGCGTATTTTTTGCCAGTCGTGACATCCTGGACGGTGGTTTCGCTGATCTGGTCGATGTTGTTCGCGCAACAGGGTCTGGCAAACAGCGTCGTGCAGCTGCTGGGGATGCCGGTACAGCCGTTCTTTTCGGATCCAAATCAAGCCATGTGGATCATCATCGCCGTGAGCATCTGGCGGAACCTGGGTTATTACATGGTGATCTACCTGGCGGCGCTGCAGGGTGTGCCACAGGAGCTGTATGAGGCAGCCTCGATGGACGGAGCTTCACGGTGGAGACAGATCTGGCACGTGGCGATACCTGCCGTGCGACCTGTCATCTATTTCGTGATCACTATCACCATCATCCGGTCGATGCAGTTGTTCGAGCAACCATTCATCATGACCAACGGTGGTCCGCTCAACGCCACGCTGTCGCTCGTGCAGTTGCTCTACCGACATGCGTTCGTGAACCTGGAGTTTGGCTATGGCTCGGCCATCGCCACGTTCCTGCTGGTCCTGCTGGTCATCCTGTCGTTCGTGAACAAACGCGTTCACGATCTCGTAGTCCAGTAGAGAGGTGCAGCCATGATTCAACACGCAGAAGGACTCCGCGCGCTGCGCTCTCCGGATCGGCTGATCATGTACGTGATCCTGATCCTGCTCGCACTGCTCGCGGTATTTCCGTTCTACTGGATGGTGATCGGCTCGTTCATGGCTCCGGCGGAGCTGTTCGCGACGATTCCGCGTCTGTGGCCATCGGAGTTCCAAACGTCCGCCTACCAGCGTATTTTTCAGCTGGTGCCGATGGCTCGCTATTTCATGAACAGCGTGATCGTCGCGGTCTCAGCAACAGTCATCGCGGTGTTGATCTCCAGCGCGGCCGGATACTGCTTCGCGCGCTTGACATTCTTTGGCCGAGGCGTGCTGTTCGCACTCATCCTGGGCGCATTGATGGTGCCGTCTCAATCAACCATCGTGCCCCTGTTCGTGATGTTTGCGAACTGGAATCTGCTGAACAGCTATCCGGGCATCATCTTGCCGTTTGTGGTGAGCGCGTTCGGCGTGTTCATGATGACGCAGTTCTTCCAGACACTGCCGAAGGAAATGCGCGAGGCGGCCATCGTCGATGGAGCCAACGAGCTACGGATTTTCGCGCAGATTTACCTGCCACTCGCCCGACCGGCGGTCGCGACGCTCGGCCTGTTCGTCTTCCTGGACGCCTGGGATGCGCTGCTGTGGCCGATGATCGTGGCGCCGAATCCGGACATGCGGACACTCCAGGTGGGCCTGGCGTTCGTGCGGTCCGCGGCGGCGATACAGAACCAGGTCATGGCCGCGATTGTCGTTGCAACGATTCCGGTCATCGTTGCCTTCCTGTTTGCGCAGGGCCAATTCATCGCCGGTATCGCCGCTGGAGCGGTCAAAGAGTAAGCAATCAGGGTGTCGTCGCCTGATCTCGCGCGGCTGAGTCTGAATCAGGCGACCACCCAGTACTGGACGCTCGCCGAAGCGATCGACGGCTGTGGTCGCGCGGGCATTGGCTGGATCGGCCCATGGCGAGATCGCGTGGCCGAGCTCGGCTGCACGGAGGCCGCGCGCCGCATGCGGGAAGCCGGCCTGCGCGTCTCCAGCCTGTGCCGTGGTGGGTTCTTTCCAGCCGCGAGCGAGGCAGAACGCCGCACCCGAATCGACGATAACCGCCGTGCAGTCGACGAAGCCGCGGAGCTCGATACGTCAGTGCTGGTTCTGGTGTGCGGTCCGGCGCCCGATCGGAACCTGGAAGCGGCACGTGAGATGGTGGTCGATGGCATTACGACAGTAGCGCCGTACGCTGCCGAGCGCCGCGTGAGCCTCGCGATCGAGCCACTCCACCCGATGTTCGCCGGCGACCGCTCCGTCGTGGTCACCCTCGCCCAGGCAAATGAGATGGTGCGTCGAATCGGGGCGCCAAATGTCGGCGTGGCCGTCGATGTGTACCACGTGTGGTGGGACCCGTGTGTGTATGAGGAGATCGCGGCAGCGCGCGGTCACATCCTCGGTTTTCACGTCAGCGACTGGCTGGTGCCGCCGCCCGATAACCTGCTGGGACGCGGAATGATGGGCGACGGCATCATTGAGCTTCGCCGTCTGCGTGAAGCGGTCGAGGTATCGGCGTACACCGGCCCGATCGAAGTCGAAATATTCAACCAGGCCGTCTGGGATACTCCTGGCGACCTGGTACTCGACACGATCAAGCAGCGGTATACCCGCTACTGCTAAGCCGCGCGGGCGACGGCGCGCTTCTTGAATTGCGGCAGAAGGTGCGCATGCGCCTCCAACAGATCATCGAGTAGGGCTCGCGCGGTCTTCTGGTCGTGCACGAGTGGATCGTTCACCATCGCCTGGAGCGCCAGCTTGTAGTCGCCCGTCAGGGACGCCTGCACGATCAATTCTTGATTCACGACGTGCGGCTGCAACGTCGAGAGCACGCCGAGTGGAATTTTTCCGACCGCGTGGGGGAATGCACCGGCCGACGTCATCTCGGCCAGCGTTTCCACAACCGCGCCACGCGGGAGCTCGTCAACCTGACCGGTGTTCGGCAAATTTACAATGGTGCGTACTGAACGTCCGTTTGCGACTGCCGAGACGATGTCCGCCGTCGCTTCGTGGGACCGCGATAAGCCGGGAAACTCACCTTCGAGAGCTTCACGCACCGCTTCGCGCGCGGAAGCGACCTGCTGGCGTCGGTGCGGAATCTTCGTCAGTCCGACGCCGTACTCCGCGCCATAGTCCGTCGCTGGTGTGAGCCAATACGGAAAGAACTCCGCCAGGTGGCGGTCACCGGCGGCCGGAAGCGCATCGTACAGCTCGAACATGGCCAGCTTCAGCTTCCAGTTGTCGCGGAACGGCTCGTGCCAATCTCCGCGGTTCGGCGCGGTCGGCAACTGCTGGCCTGACGCCATCCAGTCGCGCACCATCTGCAGCCCGTCCTGGCCGCGAATGGTCATGTCGAGAATCCAGATCAGGTGATTGACTCCAACGACGCGATATTGAAAGTCCTCGACATTGACTCCGAAGATCCGCATCAACGCGCCACGCACTCCGAACAGCTCGTGGCACAGGCCAACCACCTTGATGTTGCTGGTCATGCTGACCACGCGTGTCAGCACGGTCATCGGGTTCGTCAGGTTAAGCATCCACGCGTCAGGGCAGTTTCGTTCCATCGCCTGCGCGAGATTGGCCATGACCGGCACATTTCTCAGCGCGCGGGAGAGACCGCCTGGCCCAACCGTGTCGCCGACAGACTGGTAAATCCCGTACTTCTCCGGAATTTCCAGGTCCAGCTGCATCGTCTCGAGTCCGCCGGTCGTAATCGTGACTACGACGAACTCCGCTCCGTGCAGCGCGCGATCCAGGTCAGTGGTTGTTTCGATGGTCCAGTCGGAGCCCGTACTTGCGAACGCTTTCCGGCCATACTGCTCGATGTCCTGCATCGCCTGGGGATTGATGTCATGCAGCACAACC
>JAFAPL010000288.1 GCA_019247135.1 Chloroflexota bacterium
CCAATTGCCATGCACTCGCCGACCGCAACCACGGATTCATCGCTCTGGCTCCACACCAGAATGGCTGGCGCCAGCTCGGCGATCTGTTCAGCCGTGATCCAACCGCGGCGCACGACCCGAGCGACGAACTCCGGATCATTCAAACGCCGCTGAGCGAAACCAGCGACCGCCTGAACGTTCGAGAGCGCTGGTGAGAGTGCAGGCGTCAGTTCCAGTCGTTCAAAGCCCGCGGCGTGCAACAAAGTCCCCAACCGGCGGCCAATAAACGGGTCGCCGCCGGCGGACTTGAAGCCATCCTCCATGATCAGGCGGTTGAGCAACACCCATGCTTCGCGGTGCGGGCCGCCAAACCAGTCGCCTTCCTTCTGCGGCTCACGTGTCGAGATCACCCCACCTGGCTTGAGGGCGCGGTACGCGACGGTGAGCGCGGCAAGTGGGTCGCTCTGGTACGCCAGAACGCTGCTGAAGTGCGCGACGTCGAAGCTGGCGTCGGGCAGCTGCGCATCGAGAATGTCCGAGACGCGGAACTCGGCATTGGTGACTCCGAGCAGTTCAGATTGCGCTTTCGCCTGGGCGATCGAGGGCTCTGAAATGTCGATGCCGAGCACCTCGCCGGGAGTAACGACGGCCGCTAGGTTACCGTGAATTCGCCACCGGTATCAACATTGTGGTCATGATCTGTGGGAGAAGTGCCACCTTGATTGGCACACGGTATCGGTGTCCTCGAGCAGCTTTCCCGACCGAACGATCATTGGCGAGTGCTGGCTGGGGACTACGCTTGGACTGTCTTACCACCCCATTCTTCGGGCGCGACGTCTCGCAACGTTTCAGTAAATGTCCACTGATGGCCGAACGGATCCTCAGCATTGTACTGTCGTTCGCCGAATTCGAAATCGGTCGGCTCCATCAGGATTCGTGCACCATGCGCCTGGGCGTGCTCGCAGTGAGCGCGTGTGTCCTCCACTCGCACCATGACCGAGTGTGTGATTTCGCCCGGGCGCGGCGGCCGGCGGTCGCCACGCACATCGGCGACGATCAGTGCACCGTCGCCAAAGCGTAGCTGCGAGCGATGGTTCTCCCCGATTCGAACGCGCTCGATGAAGCCAAATGCCTGGCTTAGCCAGACTACCGCCTCCCGCACATCGGGGTAGATCAATACGGGAATGACGGTCGCATCAGGTACCGACCGGTTCTTCATCATCTCATCTGGTGCTCCTGACCGTGGTCATGCAAGGGCCGGCCAATCTCCCAGTGATGTCCGAATGGATCCACCACCCGACCCAACCGCCAACCATAGGCTTGATCCTCAACCGGGTATATCTCCTGAGCTCCGGCGGCCACGGCCTGGCGTGCGACCGCATCCGGTTCGTCAACGATCAGCGCCAGCCGTACAGTGGATCGATTGCCGAGCGACTCCGGGCTGAAGTTCGCATGCTCCAAGGATTCGTCGGCGACAAAGAACCGATCACCGCCAATATCGAGCTGTACCACGACGTCTCCGTCCGGGCTCTCAACACGACGGACCTCCGTCGCGCCAAACGCTCGTTTGTAAAACTCAACCGCCTCGGCGCCACGCCGAACTGCCAGTGTGAAACAGAGACTCATCTGGGCCGGCTACACGTACGCGACCGCGTCATGTGGTGGCTCGCTGCCAGAGGCCCATGACGCTGCCAAACGGATCCTTGAAGGTCGCAACACGCAAGTCGCCCTCCGCATAGGGCGCCCGCAAGACCTGCCCGCCCCCGGCCGAAACCCGGTCCAGCACCCGGTCGACATTGTCGACGTGGACGTAGGTAAGGACGCCCGCATCACCCGACGACGCGCGGTCCTTCACCCAGGCTCCGATGACGTGACCGGTACCGTCCTTGAAACCCGCGTCGTTTCCGTTGTCGTGGACCGTCCAACCAAAGACGTGGTGATAGAAACGTGCGGATTGCCCGGGGTCGTCCGAGGGGATATGCAGATACGAGATACCGGCGGACCGAAACACCGGCGATGGCGAGTCTGTGGCGGGCGAATTGGCGGCGGATGGCGAGGTCACGGAAACCTCCGATTCTGCTATGGTCAGCCATAGTGAATACGGCCAGTGTGCCAGCCCAGCCCGACGGACGCAAGCTGCGGCGTGGCTATCGCTCGCCCAGCCGCGAGCGCCGCGCGCGTACGACACGCCAGCGCATCCTTGCCGCGGCGACTTCGCTGTTCGAGGCGCGCGGGTACGCCGGCACGAGCGTGCATGCCATCGCCGATGCCGCCGGCGTTGCCGTACCCACCGTCGAACTCCTGTTTGGCTCAAAGCCGCGGCTGCTCAAGGCGGCTATCGACGTAGCGATCGCGGGTGACGATCAGCCAGTGCCGATATTGGAGCGTGAAAGGGTTGCGCACGCGCGTGCGACCACCACCGCTTTCGACCTCCTGGCCGTGGTTGGAGATGTGGTGCGCCGGTCGATGATCAGGTCAGCCGGCCTGGTCGTTGCTGCGTTCGAAGTCGCGGCCACCGATCCAGGCATGCGTGTTGTCGCCGACGAACTCGGCAGACAGCGCGCCATCACTGTTGGCTGGTTGGTCGACGCGATTGTCGCGCGATCGGCTCTGCGGCCCGGTCTGACGCACGATATGGCAGTCGACACTGTCTGGCTCCTGATGGATCCGGTGGTGTTCCAGCGCCTGACGCGCGAGCGGGGCTGGACCCCTGAGCAATACCAGAAGTGGTTTGCGGAGTGCGTCGCACGGTTGCTCCTGCGAAACCGTGGTCGGGCATCGACCTCACCCAATCAACTCAGCGGATGCGACGTTGCAGGGCCGCCGGGTTCAGGATGCGAACGCAGCGATGCTCCCACCGCACGCGGCGCCGGTCGGAGAGCGACCGCAAGACCTGGTTCACCGTCTCCCGCGAAGTAAGGGCCAGCAGTCACCCATAGGCACCCTTCCGCAAGGCCTCGGTTCCGGCGCGTCCCGCGCCAGGTTGGTGAGGTAGACGAGGAGCGCTGTAGCTGAATCTGATCGCACCGTACGCATCCCAGGTACTGGCGAGTCAAGTACGCCACCGCACTACGGCTCGGCACGGCGGAGACCGAAGCGATCTTGCGCCGCTTCACGCGCAACAACCTTCAGCACCCAACGTATCGAGCGCTGACCGAGCTCGGCAAGGCCGTCCGGACCGTATTTCTGTGCCGAAATCTCTCGTCCGAAGCGCTGCGGCGCGAGATACATGAAGGTCTGCAGGTGGTGGAGAACTGGAACAGCGCCAACGGCTTCATTCACTACGGCAAGAGCGGGGAATTCGCCTCCAATCGACGCGAAGACCAGGAGCTATCCATGCTCTCGTTGCACTTGCTGCAGATCAGCCTCGTCTACATCAACACGCTGATGATCCAGCACGTGCTCGGCGAGGACCGCTGGGCCAATGCGATGAGCGCCGAGGATCTTCGCGCCCTCACTCCGCTTTTGTACAGCCACGTAAATCCGTACGGCGTCTTCAATCTGGACCTGAGTACCCGGCTACCGATCGGGGACGCGGCCTGACTAGCGTCGCCCAGACCTTCGGCTACTTTGCACTTCGTAGCACGAATGTTTGGGATTGGGCCTAAACAAGACGTCTTTGACTCCGAACGGGATCCCGACGAGCGGCGGGGCATCCGTCGCGCTTTCGGACAGCATAGCATCGCAGCGAGCCGCGGCGGCTAACGCGACGTCAGGGTCCAGTGTTGCCCATGCGCGAATGGTCGGATCCAGAGTTTGAATTCGTTCCAGCAGGCAGCGGACGAGCTCCACCGATGAGACGGACCGGTTCCGATACGCGCGGCTGAGCTGTGTGATCGAAAGGTCCCAGAGTTGCACCGTTTACTTGGTCTCATTCAGAGAATCCGGCGGCTCGTCCGTGGGCTGGAGCGGAGTTTGAAGGACGTGCCAGACTGCCTCGGCGGCACGTTCCACGGATTCCGATTTGCCGACCGTCGGCTCTGCGGCGGCGCGTAACACGCGGAGCACGTCATCCCGCGAAAACCCAGAGTTCATGTGACCCGTGAGCGTATCACCGAGACATGCGAGCCGACGTTAGCCCGTACAATGCGCCAACGGTCAATGAACGGAAGCGAAACCACCGCGGATGTCGTTGTCATTGGCGCTGGCGCGGTCGGCTGCGCCTGCGCCTATTTCCTGGCCGGCGCCGGAATGAGCGTGCTCATGCTGGACCAGGAGGGCATCGCCAGTGGCGCGTCAACACACGCGACTGGCTCGTTTTCATTGCTTGCCAGCGACTTCAAGACTGAGCCGCATTTGCGGCTCGGCATCGAAAGCTATCGATTAACTCGGGATATGGTGCCAGCGCTGGAAGACGAAAGCGGTGTCAAAGTGCTTTACCAACGCCGCCCCAGTCTGCGGCTGGCGCTGGACGCAGTTGAGGAGGACCTCATTCGCTCATCGCTCGAGTGGCAGCGAGAGCTCCTTCCGGCGTGGTGGATCGACGGCAATGCTGCGCGGCGCTTGGAACCCCGCCTGACTGCTGAGGTTCGAGGGGCCGCCTACGAGGACGAGTCCGCTCAGCTCGATAGTGCGCAATTCACGCGGGCGTTGGCAGCCGCTGCCGAACAGCGCGGGGCGCAGATCCTCCTCCGGCAAGTTTCGGGGCTCGTGAAGGATGGTGACCGAGTGATCGGGGTGCGGCATACGCGTGGTGAGATCTCTGCCAATGCCGTCGTCCTGGCTATGGGTCCCTGGGCAGCCGCAGCTTCGGCATGGATGAACTTCGAGGTTCCCGTCCGGCCGCTCAAAGGGGAGCGCTTGCTGCTCCAGTTTGACGGTCCGCCACTGTCGGTGCTGATCAACTCGCCGAAGCGCGGGCACATGATCAGCCGACTGGACGGATTTCTCAGTGTTGGGAGCACGGCGGGGCGCGATTTCGACGACCAGGAGGTGTACCTGAGGCAGGGCTTCGACGTGCGTCCGACCACTGCTGCGCTGGAAGAATTGATCCAGCGAGCAGTTGAAGTCCTGCCCGACGTTGTCAACGCCTCGGTCGCGCAGCACCTGGCTGGCGTGCGGCCGCTAACTCCAGACCGGCAGCCGCTGATCGGCCCCGTCCCTGGCTACGAGGGGGTCTACCTCGCGACCGGCCATGGGACAAAGGGCATCCACCTGGCTGTTGTCACTGGACGAATCATCGCCGATCTCCTGACCCGTGGGTCGACGGACCTCTCGGTGCCTGTCCAGGCATTCACTCCAGCACGATTCATGACCGCCGTGACGGCCGATTCGGGCCCACACGCGACCGACGACTAGCGGACTGACAAGTCGCCGTCTGAAAGGAGTCCGCCGTTGCGCACTAATCGCACCAAGGCGAAGCTCGCCAGGCACGAGCTCGCGCTCGGCGCGTGTGTCTCGAGCTACTGGCCTGACCTCCTGTTGGCAACGTGCGGGGATTGGCTCGGCTGTGCTCGGCTGGGTGGCGTCAGTGAGTGAGGGCGCCGCAGAGCTCCACGTAGTCAGCAGAGTTCAGATCGAACGAGTCATGCGCCGCGCCGTGGGTAACAGTACCGCCCAGTTAGGCGAGTGGGAGTGGCACTCGCTACCGTATCACTCCGTCCAGCCGGGCCGAATCCTCGCTCGCGTCACCGGTTTGGCTCTAGTCGACCGACATGAAGTGGTTCCGTGGTCCAGCGTAGTCAAGATCATTCGTCAGACGGCCGTCAACGATCGCGGTGAGATACCAAGCAG
>JAFAPL010000388.1 GCA_019247135.1 Chloroflexota bacterium
GCCCGCCTACGGCACCGTGGTCGACGTGGCCGGTCAGCTCGACACCAACGACTGCGCGGTCAGCGAATACTCAGGCTCGTGCAGACGACGCGGGAAGGGACGGGGCGAGCGCGCATACCACACGATGGGTGGGTGTTGGCCAAGTGCCTCATGCGGCCGCTCGGTGTTGTACTCCTGCCGAAAAGCATCGAAGCGGCGCTGTTGGTCACGGATGGAGGCCGCTGGCGGGCTGGCGGTCGCCGCCTTGAGCGTGCGATGTAAGCGTTCATGGCGGCCGTTTTGGGCGGGCTGACCTGGACTGATCCGCTCGGGGACAATGCCTAATTTGATCCACCAGATCGCCAGTGATGACAAACCACCCGCGCGATGCTGGCAAACGGTGGACCGTTGTCGGTGCGCAGCCGCAGTGGCAACCCATATTCCCGAAAGGTGACCTCGAACACGGGCTGCACCTGCTCGGTACGCGTGCCATGGTGGAGTGCCTGACACCGCAGCAGCACGCGGCTATACGCGTCGGAGATGGTCAGCGGAACGCACCGCGTGCCGTCGGCGGTTCGAAACCAGCCCTTGAAATCGGCGCACCAGGTGTCATTGGGTGCCTGGACCGCTCCGAACGGCTGCGTACGCGGTGCGACATGCTGCCGCGGTGGTGGTCGTCGCACCACCAGGCCTGCACGCGCCAGGATGGCACCACGCGTACTGGCCACCGGCCAAGCAGCTTTGATGTGCAGCGGTTCGTCGGCGAGCGGCTGCAACTTCTTGGGACCCCAGCTGAGATGCGCCGCCTTGGCGCGGAGCACTGCCGCACAAACCTCCTCGGGCACGGCATTCGGATGATGCTGTGGTGCACGTGACCGCGGCGCCAGACCGTCCAGCCCGTGCGCCTGATAGTGCGCCACCACGTGGTACCCCGTCTTGCGGCTAATGCCGAACGCTCGGCACAGCTCAGCCATGCTGGTCTCGTGCGTGGACCAGTTCAGCACGAACGCCAGGCGTTGCTCCATGGATGAGGTTTCCTTCCAGGGCACGGACCCCTCCTCGAGTCCGCACAGTAGGTGTCACCCATGTGCTCGGTCCAGACTGTTACCCATGTCCTCGGTTCGTACCGCCAGGGAGAGGGGGCGAGGGGGTGAGTAGGTCGAAACTCCAAGGCGGCCTGCGCCGGTTCGATCGCGTCCTACTGTTGATCAGGACGATCGTGTCCTACTGCTGATCAGGACGTCGGATCGAAGACGTCGTCCAGCTCGCTCTCGAAGTACGGCGGGGGCGCGCCTGGCACCGTCACGGTTGGGTTCCCGGTCGAACAGGTCATCGTGCCGGTCGAGCCCGTGCGCGCCGGCATTGCCGACTCATTCGCATCCGGCCCTGCGACCACCTCGTCGTAAATCGGGCCACGCAGCGTGATGTAGAAGCCTCCGGACACCCAGGTATCCGAGACGTTGTTGGTCACCTGCTGACCGGTGATCACGGCCGCGTCGGCCGTGGTGGAATCAGCCACTTCGAGCGCGAGGGTGGCCGTGGATGCGGTGTCCGATTCGAGGCCGTGCCGTAAGGAGACGGTACCGCTGATCGTGCCCGGGTCCAGCCCTTGCTGGTTCGACGGACCGACCTGGACGAACATCGTCGGCGCGTGGATATTGCCGCGGCTGTCCATCGAGTGCGGCCCCGCGCACTTGGCGAGAATGACGTCCGGTCTCGCCGCCGATGCGTGCGCCGTGTTCTCGGGCATGCCAGTGACCGTGTTCAGGCGATACGCCTCGAAGAGCGCAAACCGCAGACGACTGAGATCATGTTGTGCGACGCAGTTTTGCGAGCCATCGGCGCAGTATTGCTCTTTCGATTCGATCTCATACACGGCCTTTGGCCCGAGATCCGCGAATGCGGGTGCAACTGAACCAAGCAGCGCCGCAACACCAATACATGAGGAAACAACGCCCAATCGGACGAACTGTCGCATCCAACCCCCATCAATTCATTGACTAAATTTGCCGCCATGCACTGTAGAGTCCGAATGCTCCGTGCACATGGCGATGTCGGTTGGTATGCGGTTGCAAAAAGGTAATTACGAATGTGGAGTCGCGGCAGTCGCGGGCGCGGGGGCGTGCCAGCCGTGCGCCAGGAGGTGTGCGCGGATCGCGCCGGCGGCGGCTGGTGGTACGTCCGTGCGGCGGTCCCACGTGATCGCCAGTTGGTAGACCAGTTCGCGGAACGCCGCCTGCGCGACTTGCAAGAAAGGAGCGTCAGGACCGAGTTGCTCGACCGCTACGGACGCGGCATGGTCGATTGCCGCCGCCGCGTTGCGGCTCGCTTGCAACGTCAACTCGACGTCATTGCCCGTGCGGACGGGATCGTTCAGGACGCCGCCCCAGCCGAATGTGTGGCCCATACACAGGACCTTGGGGTGTACCGAGCTGATGCGGTCCAGAGAGGCGATGTAGGTCGTGTCGTGATAGATCGGTCCGAGACCCGCGCGCCAACCGTGGCCTTGCACTGCATCACCGCTGAACAACATGTCTTCGGCTTCCCAGAGGAAGCACACCGACCCCTCGGTGTGGCCCGGCGTGTGGACAACGCGCAGGCGGACGTCGGCGCCGAGATCGACGACATCGCCGTCAGTCAGCTCGCGGTCCACGCCTGACGAGCGGCCGACGATCCGCCGGAGCACGGCCTCGCGTTCGGCGACCATGTCGTCACGACCCATCAGACGCATGATGGCGCTCGCGTCTGTCTGGCTGTGGAGGTGCGCATCCGCGCCGCCGAGCAGATGTGCGTCGGCGGGATGAATGCCGACCTGTGTTTCGGGTGAAAGTGCCTTGAGCTCGCCGTTGCCGCCGGCGTGGTCGGCGTGGCCGTGAGTGTTGAGTAGGAAATCCAGGTCCGACCACGCGAGCCCGAGCTCGCGCAGCGCGGGCTCGACGGCGGACGCCGGTGAATCGGCGGCGCCGCTGTCGATGAGGGCGAGTTTGCTGCCGCGGACCAGGTAGAGGTGCACGGCATTGCCCTGGTAGGGCGCCTGGACGCGGTAGACGCGCTCGCTAACTGGTGGCATTTCTCAGGGCGTCTTGGTCTGTGTCACATGCGGGCTGCCGCTCTGGCATTCCGGAGGTCTCAAATTATGAATTTTGAAACTACTGGGCGGTGAGCAGCGGCAGCCCGCATGTGCTGCTTTCCGTATTCGTCAGGGGCTCTCACCTGTGTCACATGCGGGCTCGCGCTCTGGCATTCCGAAATCTCAAATTAGGAATTTGAAACTACTGGGCCGTAAGCAGCGGCAGCCCGCAGGGGCACTCACCTGTGTCACATGCGGGCTGCCGCTCGAACTACCCGAGTGAGCGGCAGCCGCTTGCGGTGCTCCATTAGGCGGTGACGAGCTGGCGCACGCCGAGCTCCTGGCGCACGATCTGCGCGCCGGCGGAGAGCGCGGCCAGCTTCATCCGAGCGATCGGTCGCGCCAACGGCTTCATGCCGCAGTCTGTCGTCAGATACACGCGTTCCGCCGGCACCACGCGGGTCACCTGGCGAATGCGGTCCGCGACCTCCTGCGGCGTTTCGACCATCGACGTCCGCACGTCGATCACGCCGATCCCGACCTCCTTATCGGCCGGCAGGTCGCGCAATGAATCCAGGTCGATCATGTCACGATTGGCAAAGTCGAGCACGAACTGATCGACCGGCACGTCATACAGGTGTGGCAGAACGGCCTCGTAACCCTTGGGGAAGATGCCTGCAAGGCGGTTGCCCCACGCGTTCCCGTAACAAAAGTGCCAGGCGATCTTGGCGTCCACGCCGTCGACGCACTGCCGCACCACGTCGGCGATCCATTTGAAGTCGTTGTCGTCGCCGGTGAACAGCGGCAGCCACGCCCCGAGGTCCTCGAACTGGAGGAACTTTGCACCTGCG
The DNA here is from genome assembly GCA_019247135.1 of Chloroflexota bacterium. The sequence goes on from JAFAPL010000388.1 coordinate 3,901, forward strand.
GCGACGAGCGCTTTCATCTCCGCGTTGAATACAGGCGCCAGCGCTTCGGACAGCTCGCGCGGGTTCTTGTAGTGCTCGAAGTAGACGTGCCAGGCCAGGTTGACGGGCCCGGCTCCGACGGACACCTTGATCGGCCTGGTGGCGTGCTTGGCGGCGGCCGTGTAGAAGTCAGCCAGGCGTATCGGGCCGGGGCCGACGGGTCCGTTATTGATCACACCACCCCAGTCCGAAAGCAGGAGGATCTCCTTGGTGCGATCGGTCGCGCCGACGGCGCTCGGGTGCTCCTCCTTCGCGTCCGAAAAGCCGGGGATCCGCTCGTACATGTACCAGCAGAAAGAGCCGATCACGCCGACGTAGTCGTCGAAGTACATCTGGCCATCCGTGACGATGTCCAGCCCGGCCTCCTCCTGATCCTGGATGGCGAGCCGCGTTGCATCGTCGAAGGCTTCGGCGTGGTCCGTCGACTTGAAGGCGGCGCGGACATCGCGGCCATTCAGCTGATAGGTGAACCACTTGGGGCGCGGGTACGAGCCAACCATCGTGGTCGGCAGGATGGTGTCGACGATCTTACGCACGCGATTCCCCCTCGCTTTACGTATTGGGCCGTGGACGATGGTACCCGCCGCGCGGGATCGGATACGCTACGCCGCGATTCTCGGGGGAGGTCTGTATGTTCCGCAACTCTGCGCTTACTGCGTTGATCTCAGCCGTGTTTGTTGCTGCCTGTTCGGCACCCGCGCCGCAAGCGGCGCAACCGACGACCGCGCCGGCCGCCCCGGCCGCACCGGCAGCCACGACAGCGCCCGCGGCACAGCCTACGACCGCACCGGCGGCCGCTCCGGCGGGGGGCGCGAACCAGAACCTGATCATCGCGATCGATCAGTCCGACGTGAAGACACTCGACCCCGCACGTGAGTTCGAGTTCGCGGCCGCGTTCATCGACCTGAACGCCTACGACACGCTGATCACGCAGAAAGGTCCAGATGACCTGAATACGTACGTGCCGGTGCTGGCCAAGAGCTGGACGGTCTCGCAGGACGGCAAGGAGTACACATTCAACCTGCGCGACGACGTGAAGTTCGCCAGCGGCAATCCGTTGACGGCCGACGACGTGAAGTTCAGCCTGATGCGGCTGAAGAACATCAAGGGCAATCCGGGCTGGAT
>JAFAPL010000424.1 GCA_019247135.1 Chloroflexota bacterium
GGGCTGGCGGCTCGACGAGCCACAGCAATCAACTTGCAAAGTTGAGCAACTGGACGCAGCAGCGTCAGCGCCGCAGCGGTTCGCGGCGGACGGCAGACGACCTGTGAGGTTATTCATGCGGGCTGGCGGCTCGACGAGCCACAGCAACCAACTTGCGAGGGGCGCAGAACGGTTGCGCGAAGCGTGGCGGGCTAGCTGGTCGACAGGTCGGCGATCCAGCCCTCCACTTGTGTGCGGTCAGACGCGTCGGGCACGAGCGCAAGGTACGCTTTGTAGTCGGAAACCGCGTCGCTCGAGTCGCCCAGCGTCGTTCGCGCCAGGCCGCGCGCACGGTACGCCCATGCGGTCACACGATCGGGGCTCGGACTCTTGTCGATCGCAAAATTCAGGTCGTCGAGTGCCGCCTGAGCGTCGCCCAGCCAGAGGTGCGCAATGCCTCGCCCGACACGGCTCGGCCGGTCATTGGGCATCAGCTGGATCGCCTGATCGAAGTCCGCCGCGGCGTCCGAAAAGTCGTTCATCCGAATGCGCGTGTCGCCGCGCCAGTAATAGAAGTTGCCGGTTTGCGGCGCCGCCTGGATCGCCTGCGTCAGCTCCTGGTCGGCCTCCGGGAAGTTGTTGTCGAGCCGCGACGCCATCGCCTTTTCAAATTCGACACGACCCGGCCACGGACCCATGTCGATGGCATTCGTGGACACCCAGGCCAACAGTTTCTTCTCCGCCTTGAACAGTCCGGCGACGAGCGTCAACGTTTTGACTTCGGGCCGCAGCGTGTAGTTGATGTCGAGGACCATCTGTCCCGATCCCTGCTGCACCGGGATCGCATTCGAGCTGTCCTGGGTCGACTGATCGGAGCTATTTTCGAACAGGAACAGCATGACGCTGCCAGATGGCGCCGACGTCAGGCGATAGTTGATCGTGGCCTCGAACTGCACGTCCGATGGCGGACTGTTGGGCGTCGGCTGCCGCGTGGTCAATCCAACGAGTTCCACCGCATCCGGCGTCGTAGGTGCTGGCCTGGACTGCGCGGAGGCCGGGACCGCCGCGGTTGCTAACAGAGTGGTGATGAGCACGAGCACGGTTGTCGTGCGCCACAGCAGCGGTACTGTCATGTTCGTTTCCTTCTTGAAACCCCCAATCATCCAAGACGCAAGGTGCTGAGAATCCACAGACGCACGACGGTGAGCGTGAGGCGAACCGTGCCGGCGGAGCTGCGCAGGAACAGACGTCCGCGGCGGCTCGCGCCGACCAGCCCGAGCAGAGCGGCCGCCGCGAGACCGGCGCCGAGCGGAGCGAGCGGAGCGAGCGGAGTATCGGCCGATGGTGTTTCGTCCGTGGCGACGGTGGCAGTGGTGTCAGAATCCGACGATGCCGTCTCAACCGGAGCCGCGGCACGCGCGGGGGGTTCCGGCATGGGCAAAAACTCCGCATCCGGCCATCCGGCAGCGACCCGGTAGACGCCGAGTGGCGGAAGTGCGCCGCCGTCCTGGTCGTCTTCTTCCCCAGTCAGTGACTGATCACCTGACGGTGACCGAGTAAGGTGGACGACGGATGTGCCTTGTGTGCGCCCCGCCGTTTTGCCCGAGGGCACCGTTTTGCCAGTCGGCGCCGAGACTTCGATCAATTGCGGCATCGGCAACTGGTCGGCGCCGGGCCACTGGTCGAAGGACACGTCGACGTTGTCGCCATTCGGCGCGCTGTTGTGCGTCACCAGGTTCGGCATCGGTGGGAGACGTCGACCCGGCCACTGGTCCCACAAATCCACGCTCACCGTGTGTCCACTTGGGACCAGCGCTGTGTCGAAGGGGGCAAAATACGTCGGGCCACGCAGGCCGCGGCCGCCGCTACCGCTACCAGCACCACCGCTCGAGGTATCGTCCGCTGCGGTGCTCGTGTCGCCGCCATTCGGCGCACTCGCGGTCGTGCCGCTCGAGGTGCCATTGTTTCCGCTACGCGCGACTGCCGTCGGCGTGGGCGTCGCGTTCACGCCAACCCACGCGCCGCTAGCGCAGATGCCGCAGTCAGCCGAAGTGGAACCGGATCGATGCGCGGTCGGATCCAGCGGATTCGGGCCAACGTCTACGGAGCTGAAGGACATCGTCGCATCGTTCCGGGCCAGACAGCTGACGCCAGGATCCTCACACGCTGCGACCTGGATGTTCTGCTGGGTCAACGTCGTGTGAATTCCACTTGCGAATGAGCTACCGCCTGACGAGGTAAGCCCCGCCTGCGGTGTTGGCGTCGCCCCGGCTGGTTTATCCGCGGGCAGGAGTGGGTTGACACTGTCGGATGGCAGGCTGTGGAGCAACTGACTGATCAGTGCCGACGAGACAGGATGACTTCCGTTCGCACTGCCGACCTGTTGCGACGTGATGTTCGCGTCCGCCGAGTTGGCAACCGCGACGGTCGAGCCGCCCTTTGCCGAGGTGATCCAGGTGCTGGCGCCGGAGGCGCTGGTCGCGCCCGTGGAACCGCTCGTTCCAGCGGGATCGGCTTGCGTCGCTTGCGGAGAGGATGGCGACGCCGACCGGGACTCTCCCGCGGCGACATTGCCGCTCGATGCCACGGCAGCGCCGTAATTACGAATGCGTGTATTGAAATCGATGACGACAACAATGGGCGCGTAATTGTTTCCGTCGATATCGACCGACGCATCAGCCCACATGTTCACCAGGTTGACAACGCGCAGACCAGTAGCGCTGGCGCGGCCGCTTGCGGCCGAGCCACCGCCGCCCGCACCGGTTGCCTGGGCGTCGCCCGATTGCGCGCTGCCGATACCCCAGTTCAGGAGGTCCGCGGCCAGATTCAGTACCACGTCGATGGGGCTGTGGTTATCGCCTGTGACGTGAACCGATGCGGACGAACGCATATCCACCTGGTTTTGAACCGTGGCGCCGGTGACATCGACGTTGTCGCTCTTGGCAGTCGTAGTCGTCGTTGTGCTGCCAGTGGTCGCCGTCGTACCAGCACCGCCGCCGGTGGCCGTCGTACCAGCACCGCTGCCGGTGGCCGTCGTACCCGCACCGCCGCCCGTCGCCGTCGTGTCGCCGGAGGTTGCCACGGCCGCGCCCCAGTTCAAAATCTGGGTGACCGTGTCGATGACCACCTGAATCGGAGCGAAATTCTGTCCGTGCACCTGAACCGAGACGTTGGCGTTCGTGTTGACCACATTCTGTGCAGTGACGCCCTGCGCGTCAGCCGCGCCGCTGGAGGCGCGCGCCGGCTCGGCCGACGGCGATGCCGCAGCTGCCGCTGGATTGGAAGTGCCGGCGCACGTTGTGCCCGAGCACGCCGGTGCAGAATTGGCGGACGCGACACTGCCAGCGGCGATGGCCACCGACTGACTGGGTTGCAGCGAAATGGGAGTCGTGCTGGTCCCGCCTGGGACGGTGACGGTGGCGTTCGAGCTGGTGGACACGGTGTTCTGCGCGCTCAATCCGGTCGCGGAGCCCTGCACCGTGACAGGCGCCGGCGCGGTGACCGGAGTCGACACGTTGCTTGGACCGCCATTCGCACCGGCGGCGACGGCCCAGGCCTGACCGGACTGCGCCAGTGACGCCGCCGTGTCGTTGACGGTCGTCTGAGCAGCGTTGGTCACGTCCACCGGCGCCTGGCTCTGGCCAGCGACCTGGACTGCGCCGGATTCCACGTTGTTGGTCTGATTCTGTGACGTAACACCCGTGGCGCTCGCATCGCCCGAGGCAGCCGTGGTGAGTCCGGCGGGAGGTGAAGCGCCCGCCGCCGGAGTGGGTCCAAGCGCGATGCTCATCCCGGCGCGGGACGTGGCGCTGCCTGTCTCCTGAACCGTGGTGGTCTGCTGATTATGGGCGCTGACGGGACCACTCCCGCCCGCGGCGACCGCGCCACTTACTTGAATGTTGTTGTTGGTGGTCTGGACTTGCCCGGCCTGTGCGGTGGCATCACCACTGCTGGCGTTGGTTGCGGAGGTGGGGTCTTGTGGAGCAGCAGGCGCGACTACGGCGGTGGTAGTTGTCGGTACTGGACTCGCGGTTGCCGTGGAAGGTGTGGTTCCCACGGTTGCCGTTGTGGCGGTCGTGCTGGTATCGGCAAGGGCCGCTTTGGCGACGGTCGCAGTGGTCGCGCCTGGGCTTGGACTTGGGGTGGCGCTGGTGGCTGGAGTCGTCGCCGTGGCGGGGGTCGTCGCGGTGGATGCAGTGGTGGAAGTAGCTGGAGTCGTCGCCGTGACTGGAGTGGTTGCAGTGGCTGGAGTCGTCGCAGTCGCTGGAGTCGTCGCAGTCGCCGGACTGTCGGCAGTTGTTGCAGTCGCGCCACTGGCATTCTTCGCGGCAGCAGTCGCCGGAGTCGTGGCACTCGATGGACCGTCGGCGGTTGCCGCAGTCGTGCCAGTGGCACTTTTCGCGGCAGCAGTCACGGGGGTCGTCGCACTCGTGGCAGTACGCTCGGAGGTCGTCTCGCTGTTCGAACTGCTTGACACCGTCTTCGGCGTGTTGGCTGGGGCAGCCGTCGTGGCGGGCGCGGTCTTCGTCTGCGGTTTCGGCTCCGGTTTCGGCTCCGGTTTCGGCTCGGCCTTGGTGGTCTGAGTGTTGGAGACGGTGTCGGTCTGCGAAGTGGTCGAGGCGGAGGTCGTGTGTGTCTCGGTCGTCTTCGGCTTGCTGGTGTTTGCAGCAGCGTTCGTGGTATTGGCGGCGGCAGCGTTCGTCGTGCTAGCGGACGTGGACTTCGCAGCCTTGTCGGTGCTCGCGTCCGTCGTGTTCGACTTCCTGGTCGCGGACTCGGTCTTGCTGGTGCTGGTCGCCGAAGAAGATTTTGGCGCGGTATCCGGCTTTGGGGCGCTATCCGTCTTTGGTCTGACGTCTTTTTGCTTTTCCTTCGACTCCTTGGACGGCACCGATGCGGATGTCGACTGCTCGGACGCGCCGTTCGACCCGGAGGCGGACAGAGCGCTTGGCAGTGCCCAGACCGGCCCGAACACGATGGCCACGGCAAAGAGCGCGCTCAGCACGCCGTGCAGCACAGCCCTGTTGACGCCAGTTCCTGTTCGCATGCAGTCGTTCCTAAGCCTTAGCTGGAGCCGATGCTGACGTGCGTCGCACCGCTCTCAGATGTGATCTTGATCGACAGTCTTCGTCCGGAGCCCAGAGACATGCTCAAGTTGCTAGAGGCGGAGCCGGTGCTTCCGGCGGCCTGGTCCGATGGAGTGATGGTCAGGTCGGCGCAACCGTCCGCGCGTGAAACCAGCGTTGCGCTGAATCCTCGTCCTGCGATGAGCTGAGAAATTGCCTGTTCCGTTTGCGGGTCCGGTCCACACACGCGGAATGTCATGGGTCCGGCGGGCGCAACCGATGGAGCGGGTGAAGCCGGCGTGCATGGGGCAGCCGCATTCGGGTCATACGCCGTTGTATCGCCATCCGATGTGGATTGATCGTCGAAGAAGTGACCTGCCGCGGAGGCAGCCTGTCCCCAACTGATGGGAGCGCTGAAGGTCCAGAGCGCAAGCGACGCAAGCGCCACGCTCCAGGCTAATCGTGTGCTCTTGAGTAGTGACATTTGCTGTTCTCCTCGGCTTGCCCTTGCGAGAGTGGAGGGAGAGGTCGGCCCCGGCCTCACCAGGGCCGACCTCGCATCCGCAAGCGGGTTACGGATGCTGCGAGTTGTTCTGTGTGCCGCTCGTAGCGGAGTTGGTGCCGTTGGCGGTCTGCGTCAGAGCTGAGCGCGCATCGCTGTTCGCGGTGTTCGTATGCGTCGCCGTCTGTCCAGACGTGGCATTCTGGGTCGCTACGTTGCCGCCGGTCGTCCCACTCTGCGAAGGCGTCGACGTGTTCGTCTGGGTATTGCTGGCCGTCGACGTCAGCGTGTTGGTTGGCGTCGAGTTCGCGGCACCAGAGTTGGTGGTCGATCCACCCGTTGCCGTGACCGAGCCGGACTGGCTGAAGCTCACCCCGAGCGTGTTGGTGACGACGCCACCAACCTGATCGGCGTGGGCCGTGTTGTTGCCGGAGCTGCCCGTGCCACCAACCGCCGCAACGGTGCTGCCGTCACCACCCCGAGCGTTCGTGCCGCTCTGGGTGCTGGTGGCGTTGCCGTTGTCGCCCGTGCTGTTCGAGGTTGCCGGGCCAGACATGTTGGTAGCGGTCGGGTTCGCGGTGCTCGTGCCAGTGGCACTGCCGCCGGCACCACCGGTGCCAGTCGACGTCCCACCGTTCGCGCCCGCGGCCGCGCCTGCGCCGCCCATGGCGCCGGCGCCACCGGTAGCCGCGCCGCTGTTCGCGGTGATGCTGGCCGGGCCACCCGTTGCGGAGCCGCTCGTCGCACTCGGAGGATCGTCGTCGATCGCTGCGGCGATCGATGCCGCCAGGCTGGCCGATGTCGAGCCGTTCCCGGAGTCACCCGAGCTGGCGTCGCCACCACTACCACCCTTGCCGCCATCGCCGCCAGCAGCGAGACCGCCGTCAGCGGACGACCGTGCGTCGCCGCCGTCGCCGCCGATGGAGCGGTTCGACGAGCTGGAGTTGCCACTGTGCAGCTGGGCTGCAACGCTGGCCGCCAGCGAGTTTCCATCCGCGCTGCCACCGGTGTTGGTCGCATTCTCGCTGCCGTTGCCGCCGTTTGCGGTGATGGTGCCGTTCGCGGAAGCATCGCCGCCGGCCTGGCCGGTGGTGATCCTGGCGCTTGGATCACCGCTCACGCTGGCGTCCGTCGCCTGGGTCAGCGTGAAGCTGACGTTCGCGGCGTGGCCGACCGCCGTGGTGTCACCACCGACGGCGTATGCGTTGGCAGTCGAGTCGTTCTTCTGGCTCGCGTCGATCCTGTTCGACTGGTCGCCACCGGATGCCGATGAGTCCTGCTTTTGGGCCAGGGCGTCGATCTGCAGCGCTCCGTTGCTGTTCCTTGCGGACTGGTTCGACTCGCTACTCGCCCTGGAGCTCGCTGACGGGGCAACCGTGCCAGTCAGGGTCGAGATATCGGTTGTGGTGTTGGTCGCGGTCTGCGCGCTGGCGATGCAGCTCGGGTCTCCGCCCAACCCCCAATCGTCAGTCGGGGCGTTGCAGCTGCGTTTGATGGTGACCGACTGGCCCAGTGCAGTGCCTGGTAGCGCTGCGCCGATGACCAGGGCCATGACCGAGACAGCTGCTGCCGCCCGTTGCGCATCCTTGCGCTTGATGAATGACATTTAGGAGAATCCTCCCGTTCAGGGAAAAGCAGTGGCTCGACATCGGTTATCGGCGCCGATGCCACGTGTCTTTGGTGCCGCTACGGCACCGTCCTTCCTGGACGTACGTTCGGCAGGGGGCCGCAGGTGAGGCCAGTTGCCCTCTGTCGTCGTTCTCTCCGTTCGTCCATCAACATGCTCAGGACGAACCGAGACGTTCAGCTATTGCTGTAGCCGTGCAGGCCTGGCGGCGCGCGGATTCGGCGCCACCAGGCGGCGCGCGTGCATACGGCCCGCGCGCCCTGTGCGGTCATATGGATAACAACTCCTCTGAACCCTTCTGGGGCCCCATGCCATTGCCCGGTTACCCGGGCACCACGGCTACAGAGTACCCCGGCTTTTGGCGCCTGGACCACGCCCCAGGTTGAGGTCTTGTTGAGGATTTCGTGTCTCGCCTGACAAGCCGGCACGGCCTCGATATAGTGGCCCGGGCCGATCCGAGGCACCGCGTGTCGGGCGGCCGTTTCGTAATGGCGGACCTCAACGGTTCACTCGGCAGCATCGAAATAGGCGCGCTTGTCCGTTTCTTGTGCGGTCTCGGCAAGAGCGGTGACTTGCTCATTTCCGACGGCCACTGGATCGGCCAGCTCTCGCTCAACAACGGACGCCTGACCGCCGCCGCCTTCAACCAGGAGACCGGAACCTCCGCACTGGAGTTCATCGTCCTTGCGCTCGGAGATGCTGACTTCGAGTTCTCTGAGGGCACACCGACACAGACACCCAACCTGGAGGGCGGCGACCCGCAGGCGTACCTCGAGCGACTGGTGAGCACGCGTCGCCAGAGCCGAATCCAGCTACCGCGGCCCACCGCCGTTCCGTACGTGCTGCAACAGCAGCCGACCAGTGTCGCCGATGACGAGCTCAAGCTCGACCGTCTCACTCTCTACTTGCTGTTGGATATCAACGGCGTCCACTCGGTCCGCGACCTCGCCGAACGACACGGCATCCTGCGCACGCTGCGTTCGCTGGTCACGCTGGCTGAGCTGGGGCTGATCGGGTTTACGGAGCGGCCCGCGCCTGAAGCGCCTGCTCCGCCGCGTTCGCCCGGCGAGCAGACAGGTGCTCGGCGTCCAGCGATGGCACGTCGCATTCTCGGAAACGAGCTGCTCAGGTCTGTGGTCGTGACCGGACTGCTCGTGGTGTCGATCCGGACGGTGGTCGAGAACTTCCGCGTCGACGGCATCAGTATGGAGCCAACGTTTGCGAGCGGGCAGGCGCTGGTCATCAACCGAGCGGCTTATTTCCATCTGGGAGATCGTTACCTGTTCGGTGGTCCGCAGCGCGGCGACGTGGTCGTTTTTCGAGCTCCGCCGCAACCTGATGCGGACTACATCAAGCGCGTGATTGGTTTACCCGGCGACGCAGTTCTCATTCGGGATGGAACCGTTTTTGTAAACGGTGAACCACTCAACGAGCCGTATATACGCTTTGCTG
>JAFAPL010000714.1 GCA_019247135.1 Chloroflexota bacterium
AGCGACGGAAGGTCGCCTTGGCGACTGAGGATCGGTAGTAGTTGGACCAGCCGCGCATCACCGGGTTGAGCTGATGCACAACCGCTTCTTGCCGGCTGCTCCGGTTCCTACGGATCACTTCCTTCACTGCGGCCAAATGCCGGACCACGGCGCGTCGGCTCGGTTTGATGATGGTCTTGAAGCCGAGGAGCCTGATGGTTCCTTGCAAGTTGCTCACATACTTCCCGGAATGCGTTTGTCCCACGCGGAACTGACGCACCGTGAATCCGAGGAAGTCGAACCCGATTGCCCCTTCGTACGGAACGAGCGTGTGGGTAATGCGAGTCTTGCTCGGCTGCAATTCCAAGCCCAGCGTGGCCAACCAGGCCGTTGCTGCTGCCGTGGCCCGTTCGATGACTGCCAGATCGGGATGCAGGACCACGAAATCGTCTGCGTAGCGCACCACTTTGAGCGGGCCTTGCCGCTGGGTGGCACATCGACGCAGAGCCGATTCGAGGCCATGCAGCGCGATATTCGCCAATAACGGCGAGATCACCCCACCTTGCGGTGTCCCGCTGCGGGTCGGGAACAAGTCTGCCCCATCCAGCACCCCGGCTCGGAGCCATGCGCGGATGGCTCGTCGCATAGTGGGGTAGGTGTGGAGCTTGGTCAGCAGCGCCTGGTGGTTGATCCGGTCGAAGCACTTCGTGATATCCGCATCCAGGACGTACTTGTCCCGGTAGTGGATGCCGACGAAGATGGCTTCGACCGCATCGTGGGCTGAGCGTCCAGGGCGGAACCCGTAGGAGTTCGGTTCAAAGCGAGCCTCCCATTCGGGTTCAAGGGCCAGTTTGACCAGAGCTTGTGCGGCTCGGTCGTGGATCGTGGGAATGCCGAGCGGACGCTGCTCGGTCGAGCCGGGCTTTGGAATCCACACTCGACGCGTCGGCGGCGCCTTCTCGGGCAGGCGCAAGATCGTGACGAGTTGCATCCGCTGAGTAGGCGTCAGGTTCTTCCTGCCATCCACCCCCGCGGCGCGCTTGCCGCGATTGTCTTGCGTCACCTTCCGCACGGCCAGGCACTTGGCTGCCCAGGACGTGGTCATCAGACGTTGTAAACGACGGACTGCGTGGCAATCGCCACGTTGCGAGGCTTGGTAGATGGGTTTCTGGAGCTTGAACACCTGCCGCTCGATGCGTCGCCACGGCAGCGCGTTCCAGTCATACATCGGCGCGGGCGCCGTGCTCATGCCGTCTGGACTCCTACTCCGCCCCTACCATCCAGATCATCGTGCCGACGTCGGCATATCCCTGGACTTTCTCCAGGGCATTGGCTTGTTCGGCAATCCCACCCGCGCGGCGCATACGGTTGACACCTGCTCACCAGTCGACCGCTGACGAGAGCGCCGTCGGGTTACTTCGTTCCTGATGCTCGTTTTGCGTAGCCGTAGGCTCGTGTCTATCCACCGGGTTGATATGGGGTGAATGCTGGTCGCTTCTAATGACGCCAGCGCCAGAGCCGTTCCCATTTTGGGCAAGCCTCTTTGTCTAACCCGCGTTGGCTTGTTACCTACTAACGATGGCTCAAACGGCACGTTCGCTTGCGCTAGCCATAGCTACTTGCTCCCGGCAGCCTCGTGGTCGGGTTCCACTGGTGGCCGGTTTTGACCCCGCTTTACGGATTGATGGTCAGTCGCTACCGCAGGGGTCACGCTGTTCGCTGTTCACCTCAGCGAGTGAGAATCACGCCCACCATCGAGCATCAAGTTGTCACTACCAGATGGTTCACTACCTTTGGTAGTGCCTTCCATCCCTCGGGTTGTTCCCCGTTTCGGAAGAACGAATCGCAGTCAGAAAGGCAGGTCCTCCAGTTCCTCGGTGCTCTCTTCGTCGCCGTTCTGTCTCGCGCCGACGCTCGAGACGCCCGCCGCCACGGGTTCTGACTCCATCTCACGTGGGCGTGCGCTCAGGCTCTGCACCTCGTCGGCAAAGACCTCGTAGCTGGTGCGTTGCGCGCCGTCGCGAGCCTGGTACTGCCCGATCACCAGACGCCCGGCCACGAACACGCGGCTGCCTTTGGCCAATCGCTGCGCATACTCCGCCTGACGACCGATCACGCGCACGCGGAACCACTCGGTGTTCTCGTGGCGCTCCCCTTCAGGGCCGATCCGCAACTGGTTCACGGCCACGCGGAACACGGTCATTTGTGCTCCCCGCTGCGTGAAACGCGTCTCGGGCTCCACGCCCAGATTGCCCAGCAAACTTACTCTCAGCATCTCCTCTACTCCTCGAAAAACTCCACATCCTCACTGGACATGCAGTAGCATAGAACACATGTTCAGGAGATGCAATATTTTTTCGAGGCTGGCGGGCTACCATGCAGGCGGCATGGTGCGCTCGCTGCTGATCCTGATCCTGCGCATCTACATGCGGCTGTACCACCATCTGGAGCTGCAGGGCGCGGAGAACTTGCCGCCGCACGGCCCGGCGCTGGTGCTCCTCAATCACGCCAGCCTGTTGGACGTGCCAGCGCTGATGGTCCTCGACCCGTATCCCAACACGGTCACCGTGGCCAAGGCGTCGCTGTTCCGCATTCCGGTGGTGGGCTGGCTGCTCGGGCAATGGGGTGGCATCCCGGTCGAGCGCCAGGGACGAGATTCGGCGGGTGTGCGGGCGCTACTGGGCGCGTTGAAGGCGGGCTCGGTGGTGGCGGTAGCGGCAGAGGGTAGGCGCACGCGGACGGGGCGGATGAGTCCGATCAATCCGGTGCTGGCGCGTCTGGCGGCGAGCGTGGACGTGCCGCTGATCCCGGTCGGCATGATCGGCTCGTATACGGCGCTGCCGCCCGGGGCCATCCTGCCGCGGCGGCGGAAGATCGTGGTACGCGTGGGTGAGCCGTTTCGGCTCGAGCGCTCGACGCCCGCCGACGTGGCGGCCCAGCGCATCGGCGAGAGGATCGCGGCGCTCTTGCCACCCGAGCAGCAACCACTCCCGCCATCGTCTTCGACCGAGTCGACCCAGTCGCCGAGTCGAGCGGGGCGTTGACGACTTCGAGATGCGTCTCGGACTAGGCGCACGCTGCGCACGAGTGGCATAGTGGGCAGACGCAATGCGCTCCCAGCTCCAGCATGCCCTCGGTCGCCCGATCGTTCTGGCGATCGTGGGCCTCGGCCTCGGAGGGCTGCTGGCCGTCTGGTTGTTCGCCACGTACGCGACCTTTCCGTCTCAGCTGCCATTAGGCCAGCCGACGGAGGCGCCGCCCCAGGTGCCCGCCAGCGCGCCTGAGCCGACGCTCGCGGCCGTCGAGCCCGCCATCGCGCTATCGCCCGAAGAGGCCTCGCCGTTCGCGGGCATCGCTGCGCTGCCGCCCGAGCCGCCGAAACGTACTGGCCTGGTGGCACACACGGTTGCCCCTGGCGAAGTGCTGTGGCAGATCGCCGAGCAGTACAACCTGCGCGCCGAAACGATCCTGTGGGCCAACGACCTGCCGGACCCCGACCTGTTGCTGGTCGGCCAGCAGCTGCAGATTCCGCCTGAAGACGGCGTGGTCTATACGGTCCGCTCTGGCGACCAGTTGAGCGACATCGCCGCCCGCTATGGGGTCGACATCGACGCGGTGATCAAGGACAACGGCATCGGCGACCCGGACACGATCCAGGCAGGCACGGACATCTTCCTGCCCGGGGGTCGGCCCCTGGCGCCCACGGCCCTGCCAGACACCACCGCTGAGCCAGGCAACACCGAACAGGACCAGGCCGCGGCCGCGAACGGGCCCGCCGCGGCGCTGCCGAACAACATCGACGCGCTGCTCGGCGCGGGCTGGCTGAGCGCGCAACACGTCGCCGATCTCTACAAGAGCGCGGACTCGAACAGCTCGAAGTTGCACCAGTTGCCTGGTGGGGCGCAGCTGGAGCGTCTGGACGGGCCGCTCAACGGACGCATCCACGTGCGCGATCCGGGCGACGGGCGGACCCGTCAGGCGATGACCGGTTGGGTCAACGCCTTCGATCTGGACGTCGGACGCGCGCCGGCGACGCGCCAGCTGCCGCTGGCCTATCCCGCCGACACGGCCATGGACATCTCGCACGTGTTTGCGCCCTACCGCTCGCAGCTCGACGGCAGCCCGTACGCGGAAGCGAACTGCGGGCCGACCGCGGCAGGCATGGCCATGGAGGCCTTCGGCGTCTCGGTGCCGCCGCCGCAGGTACGGCAACAAGCCCTGGCCGCGCAGCACATGTCGGGCAACGGCGTGGGGACATTGATCACGGCCCTGGCGCAGGTGGTCGAGCAGAACGGGTTGAGCGCGGTCGACCTGCGGGACACCGGCGGCGGCCTGACACACTGGAGCCTGGATCAGATTCGGGCACACATCCAGGCGGGGCACCCCATCGTGGTCCAGGTGCGCTATCGATCACTGCCTGGTCGAGGCGGCGCGTATTACTTCGGCGACCACTACATCCTCGTGACTGGCGTCGTTGGCGACGGGTTTCTGTACAACGACCCGATCGACGTCGATGGACTCGGCTGGGACCGGGTCATCAGCGGGGCGACGCTGCAGAACGCGATGAACGCAAGCGCGTCGCAGTACGCATACAGCGCGTTTGCCGTGAGCCGCTGAGCGCTGTCTTCAGTGCGCGGGGGCTGTCTCGGGCGGGTGAGCCCGAGCGTGCTCGACCACCAGCTCGTCCCGGCTCGAGACTCGGCCGCACTCGCCACACGTGATCGAGCCGATGCCTGAAGCGCGGAACAAGACTTCGTTGCCGCACTGCGGACATTTCCAGAAGGTCGGACTCGGCGGCAGATCAGGGTAGGCCATTTCCATACGTTAGCGTGTGAGCGCGACTGGCTGAGTCGCGTGGCTGGTGTGCTCCGCTTTCGCGGCGGGCTCGATGGCCGCGGAAGACAGTCGGGCCACCTCGCGATCCAGAATGCGACGCGCGACCGCCAGGGCCGCGGCGTAGGTCGAATCCATGCCGAAATAACTCAGGTTGCGTTCGCCGAGCGTCTGGCCTTTGGTGTACGGCGTATCAGACGCGTAGTGAACAAAACCCACGTCGATGTGCGAACCGACCAGATTGACGACTTCGCCGGGCGCGGCTCGTTCCGGCAGGATTTGTTCGCTGAAAGCCTCGAGATACGGACCTGCCTCCATCTCGACCAGGTTGTGGCCGGCGCGATGCAGTGCGTCGAGGTAGCCCCAGTTCTGCAGGAACGTGCCGCGCGTGCTGGCGGCGCGTTGATTATCCAGCGCGGTGCCGTAGACGAGATAGCGCTCGACGTCCTCGGCGTTGAAGCAGTTGTGCAGCAGGTAGGTGGTGCTGCTGCGCTCGTCGGAGACGATGTTGCACAGCAAGATGTCGCCCACGCGACCCGTCAGGGTCGCGCCCTTGCCCATCACGTACAGCCCGAGCAGGTCGCCGACGTTCCGCGCGAGGGCGCGTTGCAGAAAGTAGCCGGCCTGACCCAGCGGGTAGTCGATATTGAGGATGATTGCGTCGCTGTCGGCCAGCCGATCGAGTCCGGGCAGGTCGGCCAGGCGAGGATCCATCCGTAACGGCCTGAGCTTTCCCAGTTCGATGACCTGGGAGTCCACGTCGGGGCCAAGGGGCACGTGGATCGTCGTCATGCCGGACGCTTGCTCCTCGGCGGCGAATGCAGTGGCCGCGGCCTGGTTTCGCGGATCGGACAGGTACTTCTTGGCCGCGTAATACAGGAAGTTCTCCAGGCTGCTGGGCACGCGTTCGGCTGTTATGGCTTCGTACTCGGCCAGCAGCAGGTCGCTGTCGGAGCTCTGGATGTAGTCGATGATGTCGTCGCGTCGCGCGAGGGTCGAGCCAGACAGCAGATTGACCAGGCTGTGCATATTGCTCGAGACGATGTAGATGGGCCGGCGGCTCAGATCGGGCGGCGAGTGGTCGGCGACGTACTCGAACCAGCGCTCGACAGCGCGCTCGTAGTCATTCCAGCTCCCGCCCAGAACTCGGACGGCGAGCTTTTTCCGTCGCTCGGCGAGCGTGGCCAGCACCTTCCACATTCGGCCCTGCCAGACCACGCCGAGTCGGTCGATCTCGGCCTGCGAAAAGCCGAAGGCTTCACGCAGGCGATCCTGGTCGCCCGGCGCAGGCCCGTGTTCGGCCGCGTGTTCCACCATATGCCGCAGCGCGTGGTCGCGAGCCATGAGCTCGTGCATCTTGTTCGACTCGAGCTCGTAGGCCACGAGCGACGGGATGATGTCGTCGAGGTCGCTCGGACTGGTGACGAGCACCGCCAACCGGTCATGGCCGTCGTAGAACTGGCGTCGTCGACGTGCCGGAGCGGTTTGTGGGATCCAGTCGGCGACGTCGCGCAGGCCGCGCTGGGCCATGTTGTCGAGCGAAGTGCTGAGCAGGACGAGCCGCACGTTGGGCATGCATGGCGGCAAGCGGAGGCCGACGTAGGTGATCGCCGCGGCGTCGGGCAGCGGATCGCGGGCGCGGACGTGCAGGCTCGGCGCCATCGCGAGGTACGGCTCGAGCAGGCCGGCGACGCGAACCTCGCCGGTACTGCGCAACAGCGTCTGATAGGAGCGAACGAACGTATCGACGGCTTCACGGCCGGGCGGGCCTGGCGTGGGGTACGCGGGCGCGGCCGGCTGGAGCACGCGTGAAGCGTAGCGCAGGCGGCGCCGTGGGCCCACCACCCCCACCCGCCGCCCTTGCCAGCGTAAGCGCGGAGCGTCACGTGGGGCGTCACGCGAAGCGTCACGTGGGCGGGTGCGGCGGAATCCGCGGCCCTCGACAGGGCAGGGCTCAGGTGAGCCCGGTCCAGCGTTCGACCAGGTCGAGATGGATGCCGAACTGGTCCAGGATCTTGACCACGATGTGGTCGATCAGATCCTCGATCGACTGCGGGCGGAAGTAGAAGCCGGGCACCGGCGGCAACACGACGGCGCCCGCGGCGGTGACATCCTGCATCAGCCGCAGGTGGCCCAGGTGCAACGGCGTCTCGCGGACGACCAGCACGAGCTTGCGGCGCTCTTTCAGGCACACGTCCGCGGCGCGAGCGATCAGATTGTCGTTGTAGCTGTTGGCGATCGCCGACAGGCTCTTCATCGAGCACGGGGCGACGACCATGCCGTCGGTCACGAAGGTGCCACTAGCGATCGAGGCGGCGACGTTGCGTTCGTCATGGACCACGCTGGCCAGGGCGGCGACGCTGTCGGGCTCACGATCCATCTCGTAGGCGATAGTCGTGCGCGCGCCGCTGCTCATCACGAGATGCGTCTCGATGTCGGGGCAATGCTCGCGCAGGATCTCGAGCAGGCGGACCCCGTAGTGCGGACCCGTCGAGCCGGACAGGCCGACTATCAGGCGGTGCGGGTGCGAAGCGGCGGGCGTGTCTGTCAGCATACGCGGCTAACAGATGAGCGAGTTCGACCAGGGTGACTCCCTGGCGCGGGTCACCGCGGAAGTCATCGACTGTCGGCGCTGTCCGCGGTTGGTGGTCTGGCGGGAACAGGTCGCGCACGAGAAACGAGCGGCGTTCCGCGACGAGGACTACTGGGGTCGGCCCGTGCCCGGGTTCGGCGATCCGCATGCGACATTGCTGATCGTCGGGTTGGCGCCGGCGGCGCATGGCGGCAACCGCACGGGCCGGATCTTTACGGGCGACCGATCGGGCGACTGGCTATTTGGCGCACTGCATCGGGCGGGCTACGCGAACCAGCCGCACAGCATCAGCAGAGACGACGGACTCAGGCTCAACGGCGCATACATCGCCGCGTGTGTCAGGTGCGCGCCACCTCAGAATCGGCCGCTCCCGACCGAGCGCGCCAATTGCTTGCCCTACCTCGAGCGGGAATTGCGCTTGCTGCCAGCCATCAGCGTCATCGTGTGCCTCGGGGCGTTCGCGTACGACGGCCTGGCGCAGGTTCTCAAATGGAAAGCTCGGCCCAGATTCGGCCATGGTGTGGAGACGCGCACGCCGGACGGGCGCAGCGTGGTGTGCTCGTTTCACCCTAGCCAGCAGAACACGTTCACGGGTAGGTTGACCGTGCCCATGTTCGATGCCGTCTTCGCGCGCGCACGCGAGCTCACGCGGTGAAAAACCGCGAGGTGGCCGGAATTCTCCGACAGCTCGCCGACATGATGGAGCTGCTCGGCGAAGATCGTTACCGCGTTGCCAACTATCGGGACGCGGCCACGCGCATCGAGCACCACCGCGAGCCCATCGAAGTCATGGCCGAGGAGCGACGGCTGCTCGAGCTGCACGGCGTAGGCAAGAGCATTGGGGGAAAGATCGACGAGTTTCTACAGACGGGCACCTTGCAGGTCGTCGAGGAGCGCCGTCCCAGGGTGCCCCCGGCCGCGCTGACGCTGATGCATATCCCCGGTATCGGCCCGAAGCGCGCGATGCTGCTGGCCCACGACCTCAACGTACGCACGGTCGAGGATCTCCGAAACGCGCTGGAGTCCGGTCAGGTGGCGGCGTTGCCGCGTGTGGGCGAGAAGATCGCCGCGAGTCTGCTGCAAGAGCTCGGACGGATCGAATCGCGATCTCGGCGACTGCCGCTGGCGATTGCGCTGCCGGCCGCCGAGGAGGTGATTCGTTCCTTAGGGGCGTGTGGTGCCGTCGCGCAGATCATGCCCGCCGGGAGCATCCGCCGCTGGCGCGAGACGACGGGTGACATCGATGTGCTCGTCGCGAGTGCGGAGCCCACGGCAGTCATCCAGGCGTTCATCGCGCTGCCGCAGGTGAAAGAGGTGCTCAGCGCGGGTGAGACACGCGCCAGCATTCTCACGGTGGCGGACGTGCAGATCGACTTGCGAGTCGTCGCCGAGAGTCAGTTCGGCGCCGCGCTGCAGTACTTCACGGGCTCCAAAGAGCACAACGTCAAGTTGCGCGAGATCGCGATCCGTAAAGGGCTGAAGCTCAATGAGTACGGCATGTTCGACGAGAACGACGCGTGTCTGGCCAGCGCGACCGAGCAGGAGGTATACGCCTGCCTGGGATTGCCCTGGATCCCGCCCGAGATCCGCGAGGATAGTGGCGAGGTCGAGCTGGCCCGACGCGGTCAACTGCCACGGCTGGTCGAGCTCGGGGATATCAAGGGCGACCTGCATACGCACACGCGCGAGACGGATGGCTCCAGCACGATCCAGCAGATGATCGAGGCGGCAGTCGCCCGCGGGTACGCATACGTGGCCATTACCGATCACTCGCAGGCGCTGGGGATCACAGGCGGGCTGACCGAGGAAGAGCTGCGTGAGGAGCACGAGCGGATTCGGGCCGTACGAAGTTCTTTTCCCGATATCGACGTGCTGTGTGGGGTCGAGGTGGACGTCCACGTGGACAATCGGCTCGATTGCTCGGACGAGTTCCTCGCCGCCTGTGACATCGTGGTCGCTTCGATTCATTCTGCTTTGCAGAAGCCGATCGAAGTACAGACAGGCAGGCTGATCGCGGCGATCGAAGACCCGCACGTGGACGTCATCGCGCATCCGACCGGCAGGTTGCTCGGTAAACGGCCGGGCTACGAGATCGACCTGGTCGCGGTGCTCGACGCGTGCGCGCGAACGGGCACGGCGATTGAGGTCAGCGGCCAACCCGAACGACTGGACCTGGACGCCGACTGCATCCGCGCCGCGATCGCGCGTGGGGTGATGCTCGTGCTGAACACGGACGCGCACGCGCACGAGCAGATCG
>JAFAPL010000770.1 GCA_019247135.1 Chloroflexota bacterium
CTCAAACGCGGGCTCGAGACCGCCCGCGCAATCGCCGAAGCAATCGGCGTGCCCATGGCGCCAACCGAAGCACTGCGCGAAATCAACGTCGGCAACCTCGAAGGTCGAAACGATCAGCCAGCCTGGGACGCCCACGACGCGATCCTCAGACGCTGGCACCAGGGCGACCCCGAAGCAAGGTTTCCAGACGGCGAGAATTTTCTGGAGCTCGAGAATCGTGTCAGGAGCTTCTTGCAGCAGTTACCCGAAAGCGGAGACGTGGTTGCCGTCGGCCACGGCGGGATCTTCTGCAACGTCCTGCCTCAACTCTGCGAGATAGCGTGGAACGACAACACGCGCCCGTTCACGCTCGACAACACCGGCGTGTCGATCTTCCGCCGCGAAGATGTCTTTACGTGCGAGCAGTGGAACGGACAGGCCCACCTAGTTTGAGCGCGTCGATCGCGGCCCGATATCCATCCACCGTGCCGACATCGTAATATCGCTTGCCGGCCTGCAGTCCAAGCGCTCGCCCGCCGCGCGCCAGATAATCGTTGACGAGCGTGCCGACGTACTCATCCCCGCGCTCCGGCTCCGACCACAGCGCATGCAGAGTGCGGAACGTGAGCGCCGGCATGCGAAACGCGCCCCAGACCCAGTTGGTCGACGGCCGCACCGCCTTCACCTGAATTTCGGTCACGCTTCCGTCGGCGGCCGTGACCACCGCATCGAATCGCGACGGCGCGTCGACGGGAAACAACAAGAACGATAGCTCGCCAGCCGGCAACCGGGAGAACCCATCCACTGGAAACCAGACCGTATCCGGCAAGCCGATGAGAACGTCCTCGTCGTCGCGCATGACGTGCAGCGCCCGGAACAGCGCATCGCAGAGTCCGTTCGGTTGTTCCTGGACCACGTAACAGAACCGCCGTGCGGCCCAGTGACGCGCGTAATAGGGGATGATGTCCGTCTTTTCCGGCGAGAGCACAAAGCAGACTCGGTCGGCTCCGGCGTGCATCATCCGCTCGACGAGGAACTCGCTTACGGCTTTCGGGCGTTCCACGCCGTGCTCGTCGACTGAGCTGCCGACCGGCAGCATCTCCTTGGAGAAGGCGAGCGGTTGGAGTCGACTCGCCGCGCCGGCAGCCGGGATGATGCCTAACACGCCGCCGCCTCGCAGGCACTGACGAGCTCCCGCGCACGACTGGTGCCGGTGTGCTGGGCCAGCGCGCGCTCGCGCGCGGCTGCGCCGATACGCCGCAGCTCGGCATCGGTCAGCTCCAGTGCGCCCCGCACGTCGGCGGAAGTGTCGGCCACGATGATCTCCTCACCCGGCGCAAAGAATTCTTCGACTCCCGGAAATCGGTCCGTTACGACCGGTGTGCCGCAGCTAGCCGCCTCGAAGAGTCGTCCGGATGGCGTGTATCCCCACTCACGCATAGCTTGCCGCGTCACGCTCAGCGTAAGACGATTCGCCGAATAAAATGCCGGGTGTTCGTCCGGGTCCAGGTGCGCGCGCCGCTTCACGTTCGGTGGCCAGCATAGATCAGGAGGATAGAGCGAGCCGACGACCAGAAATTGATCCTGTGGACGTTCCCGCGCCGGCTCGAAGAGCAGTTGCTCGAGTGACGGCTGTCGATCGGCGGCATACGTTCCAAGATACCCCAGGCTGCAGCGAAACTCGTCGGCTGCCTGCGTCACCGGACGGTGCACGTCCGGATCGACCGACCCGCACAACGCAGCCGTACGCCGGGCGCCCCAGCGCTGCTTCAATTCCCGCAGCACCGGTCCACCCGAAAAGCTCAGGTACAGATCGAAGGCCGGTATCAAATCGGGCTTCAGATACCGCGCGCCGTTCGGCACCGCGACTCCGTGGGACTCGAGTGCCTCGAGCGTCACGGGTGTGTCCAGGTCATAAAACACGTGCAATGTCCGCGGTGTCCCCAGGATGAGCTCGCACGCGGCCAGCCCGTCCGGACAATACGACGTCACGATTGCAACGTCCGCATTCGCCAGCGCTTGCCTGGCCTGCTGTGGCGGCCATTCACCGTACAGCACCAGCTCGCAAAATTCGGGTCGTGCCAGGTCGCGATGTGCCGCGTAGTAGTCGACGTCGCGTTCGAAAAACGTGGACTGGTGTCCCTGCAGGTGCAGCGCCTTGAGAAGTCCTCGCCACGGCGTGGCGTGTCCATTTGCCCAGGCGGACGAGACGGTCAACCCGAAAATGACAAATCGCAATGCGCAATCGCCTCTGCCATCATCATTGCATGTTCAGCGCCAGGCATGCGCGGCCGCCTACCGAAGTCTGGCCATTACAGCACGCTCCCGGGGGTACAGGGACCCACGGCGCGGGCTCGCGCCCGCTTGGGAGCCTTCAGGCCCCGCCCCTGCCCCCGGAGGGGTATGTTTACGCACGCTTCTGCCGCGGGTCGCCGCGCATTCCGCAAAGCTCGTTAGCATGAAGGCGGTGCTGCTCGAGGAATCCGCCGCCGCCTGGTTCGCCGCGGTGCGTGCTGGCGATTTCGCGTCCGCCCACCGGGTCAGCGACGCCATTCTGGCCGAACACCGCACCCAGGGCGCCTGCTACTCGGTGCCGCGCCACGAGCAATGGATCTGGGACGGCACTCTCCTGGAGGGCAAACGCGTCCTGGTGCGCTGCTACCACGGCCTGGGCGACACGATCATGTTCGCGCGTTTTCTGCCCCAGCTCGCGCGGATTGCAAATGAGGTGATCGTCTGGGCTCAACCCGCGTTGATCCCGCTGCTCGAAACGCTCGAGGCACCTATCGCGTTCCTGCCACTCCATGAGGGCACGCCGGATCTCGACTACGACGCGGACGTCGAATTGATGGAGCTGTTGCATGCACTCCGCGTCACACTCGACACGCCGCCCGCGCGTGTGCCGTATTTTCATCTGAGCGCACCAGACGATCGCATACGTGGCAGCATCGGCCTGCTCGCTCAGGCAGGCGACTGGGACGCGCGCCGCAGCGTTCCACCGGACCTCCTTGCCGAGCTGGCTGTCGACCGGTGCGCGTACAGCTTCCAGCTCGGGTCCCCCATTCCGAACGCGATCGATGCCAGCACCTCCGACATTCTCGAGCTGGCCAGTCGGCTGCAAACTATGGAGCTCGTGGTCACCGCCGACACGATGCTCGCCCATCTAGCCGGAGCGCTCGCGGTGCCAACCTGGACCCTGCTTGCCTACGAAGCCGACTGGCGCTGGATGGTGGATCGGTCCGATTCACCCTGGTACCCGACGATGCGCCTGTTCCGCCAATCCACTCCGGGCGATTGGCCCGGCGTCATTCAGGCGGTGCGCACGGCACTACGCCAGTGATGCGCGCCATCCGCCTGGAAGCGCAACGCTCCGCTTCGCGTGTCGTCGTGCCACGCCCGGAGCCCAGCGAGGGCGAAGTCGTCGTGCGTGTGAAAGCGTGTGGTATTTGCGGCTCCGACCTCAACGCGTGGCGTGGCGTTCAGGGCATCGATTATCCGCTGCCGGCCGGTGCGCCCGGCCACGAGATCTGGGGCGAGATCGCAGACACGCGTCAGCCCGTGACCGGGCTCGCGTGGAACGGTCTTGCCGAATTCACCGTCGCGCGCCGGGAACACCTTCTCTCGCTTGTATCGCCTTTCGATCGCGTGCCATTGCTCGGCGAGCCGCTTGCGTGCGCGATGAATGTGCTTCGCCGCTCCGCAATTCCATCTGGTCACCGGCTGGCCATCGTCGGTTTCGGCTACCTCGCCGCGCTCATCGCGCAGTTGTTGCCGCCTGGCGTTGGCTGGATCGCCGTGAGCCGTCGGCCTGACAGCCGGGCCCTCGCCCAGCGACTCGGCGCCGACGCCGTCTATGACTTCGACAAGATCCCACAAGAGCTGTGGGATTCCTTCCCCGTCGTCATCGAAGCCGCCGGCGTTCAGCAAACGCTCGACTTCTCGACGTGGCTCACGGCGTACAGCGGACGACTCGTGATCGCCGGCTACCACGCCGACGGACCGCGCAGCGTGAACATGCAGAGCTGGAACTGGAAGGGCATCGACGTCGTCAACGCGCACGAACGCCAGCCCACCGTGTATATGGAGGCGCTCCGAGAAGGGCTGTGCCTGATCAATCAGCGGGGTCTGGATCTTTCGACGCTGTTGACGCACACCTTCGGAATGGAGGATGCGCAGCGCGCATTCGAACTGGCGGAGGCACGCCCCGATGGCTTCGTGAAGGCCGTGGTGCGTCCTTGATCGGACTTGGCGTGGCTGGCGTCGGCTGGCTCGGTGAGTCCCTGATCAAAGATATCGGCGCCGCGCCGTCGCTCCAGCTGGTCGCCGTCCAGGACGTCCGTCTTGACCGGGCGCGCTCTGTTGCCGATCAGTACGCGTGTTCGCTCGCTACCGATTCATTTGATGAACTGCTGGAACATCCGACCGTGGATGCCGTCGCCATCTGCACACCGAATGCGCTGCACGTCCCCCAAGCGCGGCAAGCCCTCGCCGAGGGCAAGCACGTGCTGGTCCAGAAGCCGCTCGCGCTCGCAGCGGATGATGCGGCGAGCACGGTCAGGCTGGCTCAGCGGCAGGATCGAATGCTGTTCGTCGACTACACATACCGTTTCCTCGAAACCACGCGGCTTCTCCAGCAACACGCCGGGACGATACGGTCCGTCAAAGCAGCATTCCACAACATCTACGGCCCGGGTACTGAAAAAGCCTGGTTTTTCGATGCGAAGCTCAGTGGCGGCGGCGCACTTATCGACCTGGGCGTGCATTTGCTCGACCTTGCGCTCTGGCTCTTGCAGCCGGCTTCGGTGGAGCTTACCGATGCCCGCCTCGAAAACGCGCCGATCGATACCGCCGCCCACCTTCGGCTCCGTTGCGACCAGATGCCGGTGGACGTCGAAGTCAGCTGGAACGCGGCCACACCGCTCACCGAGATCTCGGTCGAGCTCGAAACGGACAACGGTCGCTGGTGTTGGGAGAACGTCGACGGCAGTTTCTTCCGCTTCCGGACCCGGCGCGACACTGAAATCCTGCTGGATCGCGAGACCTCGCTCCGCTCGGACACCCTGTGCGCGTTCGAGCGCGCGCTCAAGACCGGCAACGCGCCGACTATCGATGTACGGGTGTATGAATTGCTGGAGCAGGCGTATCGGCAGGCTGTTTGAGCCACACTCCAAACAGCACCAGCGCGCAGACGAGATACACCACTCCGCCCGGCACCCACATGATCAAACCGGCCAGTTGTTGATCCTCCAGCGGGCTCAGCCCCCACGCGGCCGTGGTCGCCAGGTGCGAGGTGTACCACGCTCCCGAGGAGAACGTGAGCAGCGCACCGAGCAGCATGCTCTGGACTGACAGGACGAGCACGTAGACCCCACCGAGCGCGTAGCCGTTCCGCCCCGGATGCAAGATGGACCACCAGAACAGTGCCGAGGTGACCAGAAAGCAAAGATGCTCGAGCACGTGAATCCCCCGGCTGTTGATCGCCGCCTCGTACAGTGGCGGGACGTGCCATATCCACAGGGCTATCGAGTGCACCGCGAGCGCAACCGGAGCCGCCACTACGAGTCGCCTCACAACGGCACCGACGGGTGCGCGCGAGTCTCTGGGAAGGGCCCACAACATCGGCGCCAGTGGGGCACCGATGACCAGCAGCGGGCCCGCGATCAGGATCAGCAAGAGATGTTGGACCATGTGCACGGCGAACAGCTGATCGCTGAGCGAGTCGATCGGCGACTCGAGCGCGACCAGGATCGCGAGCAGTCCAAGTGCGAAACAGACCACCTGCCATGGTTTGACCACGTGTCCGCGGCCTGCCCGACGCCACAGCGTGCGCACGCCGCTGCCGTACAGCCACGCCCCTACGAGGACGCCTACAACAGCCGAAGGCTCCGGCGGCAACATGCCCTTTCACCCTAGCGCATGTGCCCACCCGTCGAGCGGTACCATTTGAGAGCCAAGGAGACGAACAACCGTGACAGCGACGCTGGACCTGACTCTCACCGATCGTGCCCCAGCCACCGCCCGGCGGATGGCCGAGGCTGCTATGGACTACCTGGGCTCGCTCAAAGAGTCACAGCGAGACGCCACCTGCTTGCCCTTCGGCGATGACCGCCGCTACATCTGGGACTATCGCCCCCAGGAGAGCACACCGCGCAACGGCCTGCGCCTGGTCGGCATGACCGAAGAACAGCAGCGCAAGGCCCTCGCCCTGCTCGACGTCGGCCTGAGCACCCACGGCGCGGACACCGTGCGCAACATCATCGGCCTCGAGGACCCGCTGCGCGAGCAGGAAGCGATCGAGGGGCGGGTCACGCCGTTCATGCGCTACCCGACGAACTACTCGGTCGCCATCTACGGTGACCCGAGCGGTCGTGCACCGTGGGCCTGGCACGTCGGCGGCCACCACGTGGGCGTGCACTTCACGATCATCGATGGCGATCGGATCGCGTTCACGCCGCTGTTTTTCGGCGCCAACCCCGCGGAGATCCGTCATGGTCCACGCAAGGGCGAGCGGACCTTGCCCCAGGAGGAGGATCTTGCCCGCGCCATCGTCCGCGGTCTCCCGCAAGACCAGCAGCGCGTCGCGATCGTCAGTACCACCGCCTTCCCCGACATCTTGACCGACCGCTATCGCGTGACGAACGCGTTTGCGCCGCCGCGCGGGCTGGCGTGGACTCAGATGAGCGGCGAGCCGCGCGAGCAATTGATGCGACTGGTCCGCTACTACGTCGAGCGGGCAAACGAGGAACTGAGCAGCCAGTACTGGCGCAAGCTCGAGCAGGCAGGTCTCGACAGCATGACGTTCGCATGGGCCGGCAGCCTGGAGCCGGGTCAGGGTCACTATTATGCGATCAAGGGAGCGACGTTCCTGATCGAGTACGACAATACCCAGAACGGCGCGAACCATATCCACTCGGTCTTGCGCGACATCAGCGGCGATTGGGGTGAAGACGTCCTCGCCGCGCACTACGCGGAGTCACACCGCAACGGCGGGCATTAGCTCCATCCAATCCTCGGGTTGCCAGCGTCGGCCGTTGGTTGATCCGGTTGCACCTCCACCGCGTAGAGCCAACCGAGAGCGCTCTACTCCTCCAGAAACCGTTGAGGTGCAACACGGATCATGTCTCACTCACTCGCCGTCAAGCTCAGCCTGGCTCTTGGCATCGTGTACGTGGCCGTCGGCATCCTGGGCTTCGTTCCAGGCATCACCGTCCCCTCGAGCGCGCCCGGCCAGGGTTTGTTGCTCGGCATCTTCGCTGTCAACACCGTGCACAACATCGCCCACCTCGTGCTCGGCGCTGCACTCGTGTGGGCGGCGACCACCGGTGATAGTCTCCGGTTGGTCAACCGCGGCCTGGCGGTTGTCTTCGCCGTACTCGTGGTCGGCAGCCTGATCGCGCCGATTGTCGAGGGTGTGGCCATCAACCCGCCCGATACTGGACTCCACCTGGCAAGCCTGCTGGTCACGGCCTGTATCGGCTTCCTGAGTGCCGGCCGGCGGACCGCCCTCGCCTGACGTGCAACCGGGGCCGCCTAACCTCCTCGCAGACCGGGGCCGAAGAGCGCACGGCCAGGCGTGGCCCCGGAGTGCTCCCCCTTCCGAAGTACCTGGACCCCATTCACGAACACGTGCTCGACACCCGTCGCGTACTGCTGCGGCGCTGCATACGTTGCATGGTCAGTAACCGAGGCCGGGTCAAACACCACGATATCCGCGAAGTACCCCGACTCCAACCGCCCACGATCCGAAAGCTTCAGGTTGGCGGCCGGTAACGCGCTCAACTTCCGCACCGCCTCCTGCAAGCTGATGAGACCAAGCTCCCGAACGTAGCGTCCCAGCACCCGAGCAAAACAGCCATAAGCGCGCGGATGCGTGCTCGACTGGAGAAAGACGCCCTCCGGCGCTAACGACGCCGCGTCAGACCCGAAGCTCACCCAGGGCAGTCGTATCGCGCGTTGGAGATTTTGTTCGTCGATCATGAAATAGATCGTCTGCACGCGGCTATCGTCTTCGATCACCAGATCCATGATCGTGTCGATTGGCGGCGTGCCACGCATCGCGGCAACCTCCGCCAGCGTTTTGCCGGCCAGTCCTTTCAAGCGCTCGTTGCGAAAGCCGACCAGCAGAATGTTGTCAGGCGAGCCTGCCAGCAGATACATGTTCTCCCAGTCCTCAGCCGGGGTCTGCATCTCCTGTCGCAATCGCTCGCGAATGGCTGAATCCCGCAGCCGCGCCACCCACGCGGCGTGTCCACCTGCCTGAACCCAGGGCGGCATCGTCGCATTCAGTCCGGTGGAGCCCGCTGTATACGGATACACGTCCGCCGTGATGGAGAGGCCGTCCCGTCGCGCCTGTTCGACCATGTCGATGACCGACGCCATCTTCGGAAAGTTCGACGCGCCGGCCGCTTTCAAGTGATAAATCTCGGCCGGTGCATCCGCGTCGCGCGCGATCTCGATGAGCTCCGCGGCCGCCTCTTCCAATCGCGCTGCTTCACTTCGCAAATGCGAGATGTACATCCCGCCGAACGGCGCCGCGGCCCGCACCAGCGCTTTCAATTCCGGGGTATCCGCATAAAACGCCGGCGCGTAGATGAGCGAGGATCCGACGCCCAACGCGCCATCCTCCATCGCCTGCTCGACGAGCTGACACATGCGCTGGAGCTCATCCGCGGTCGGCGGCCGGTCGTCGTAGCCGATCTCGTGTACGCGCAGCGTGGTCGCCCCGACAAACGACGCGACGTTGCAGCTGACGCCGCGTCGCTCCAGGTACTGGAGATACTCGCGCAGGGTGGTCCAATCTATCTCGTAGTGGATGTCACCCTGGCGTTCGCGATTGTTCGCCTTCATGGCGTCCGAGAGCGGTCCCATGGACATGCCCTCGCCAAAGACCTCCAGAGTGACACCCTGACGGATGTTGCTTTGCGAGCGTCCATCCGCGATCAGCGATTCGGTCGCCCAGGAGAGCATGTTGATGAACCCCGGCGCGACGGCGAGCCCATCGGCATCGACGACGAGGTCCGCGGTCGGCCTGCCTCCACCACCTCGCTCGATCGCGACGACACGGTCGCCGCGAATCGATACGTCCCCGACGAACGGCTCATCACCGCTTCCGTCGTACACGGTGCCGCCGCGGATGAGGACGTCCGTCGTGGAGCTCATACCTTTTATACGAGGATCGCTGGAACGTTGAGCGACTGCACGCGCTCGCTGAACTGCTTCACCTCAGTTTGCAGGAGCTGATCGAAGCGGCGTCGGACGTCATCCAGCTGCGAGCGCAGCTGTTCATAGACCTCCTGGGCGCCGCGCGTCGGAGCATGATCCGACTCATCGACCATGTTGCCGAGCGTGTCCAACTTCTCCTTGACCCGGTTTGGACCGGGCCGCGGCTTGTCAGCGTCCACGTTCACCAGCTCCGCCTCGAGTGCATTGAGTCGATCCTTCAGCGAGCTGGCGGATGACTTCAGTTCTGGCGACCGTCGCTCCCACTCCTCGACCTGCGCGCGCACTTTCAGAATCCTGTTGATGCACTCGTGCGCTTCCGATAACCGGTCGCGTATGCCCAATTTGAGATCGAATTGGGCTTTGAGATCGGCCTCGGTGACCGGCAGGCGCGGATCCGGCAGGATCTTGAACCGCTGTGACTCCGTCTGCTGGCCGACCGTCAATCGGACCTCGTACTCGCCCGGGACCGCGCGCGGCGGCGCGGCTGCCTCAGCCTCGTCGCCACCACCACGCTTGGGTGGCTTGCGTTCGAGCTTCACTGGCTTGGCGTACCGGTAATCCCAGATGAATCGGTTCATGCCCACCTGGGCTGGAGCCCACGGTCCTTTCTCCTCCACCGGCTCAGTGGATTCGCTGCTCACCTCCTCCTCGGCTGTGGTCTCCTGGACCTCGCCTTCGCTGGGTGCTTCAGCTGACGCCTCATCTTTCTTGTTGGAGTAGGATCGGACCTCGTTGCCGGCCGAATCCAGAATCGTCAGCTTGACGGACTCCGGTTCCGTTCCAAGCCAGTAATGAATGATGACGCCTTCGGGTGGGTTCTGGCCGGCATCGTAGAAGCGCTCGATGCGGCGGCCGCTGGGTGTCTCGACCAGCTTGTACCCGACGGTAACAGGACCTGTCATCTTGTAATTGATATTGGTCTTCGTCTTGGGGTCGTACGCCCGTCCGTACAACTTGTAGCGGACCGTATCGCGCGGAGCGAACAGGTGCACGCCGTCGGAAACGTTCCCAGTACCGCTGCCAGACGACGAACCTGTGGAGGAAACGCTTGCAGGAATGTTTTCAGCCTGCATCTGGTAGAGCGGCGTGAGGTCGTCCAGGATCCAGAACGCTCGCCCGTGCGTCGCGGCGACCATGTCCGTATCTTTGATCACCAGGTCCCAGATCGGCGTGATGGGCAGGTTCGTCTTCATGAACGACCACGAATCACCGTCGTCCAACGACACATGGATGCCACGTTCGGTCCCGCAATACAGCAGCCCGCGACGGTTCGGATCCTCACGGATCACGCGAGTAAACTCGTCCGCCGGAATGCCGTTGGTGATCTGAGTCCAGCTGGCCCCGTAATCGCTGGTCTTGAACAGGAACGGCCGAGGATCGTCCGACTTGTAAGCCGTTGCGGAGACATACGCCGTCGCGGGATCGTGCGGCGACGGCTCGATGATGCCGATCATCGACCACTCCGGCAGGCCTGGTGGCGTCACGTTCTGCCAGTTCTGTCCACCGTCGCGGGAGATGTGTATCAGTCCATCGTCGGAGCCCGCCCAGAACACTCCGCGCTCGTGTGGCGACTCACGAAAGGCAAAAATCGTGCAGTAGATCTCCGCGCCGCTGTTGTCGGCCGTGATGGGTCCACCTGACGGCCGCAGTTTCTCCGGATCGTTGCGTGTCAGATCCGTCGAGATCACCTCCCACGACGCGCCCTCGTCAGTGGAGCGGTGCACCACGTTCGAGCACACGTACAGCGTGTTTTCCTCGTGTGGCGAAAACTCCACCGGAAACGTCCACTGGAACCGATGCTTCAGCGTGTCGGCGCCGGCTCCCATGCCGAAGACTTCCGGCCACACCGTCACGTTGCGCTTCTGTCCGGTCTCCGGATTCCAGGCAATCAGTCGGCCGTGGCCGGGCCCAGTTCCAATGCCTCCGCCAAACACCAGGTGCGGCGCTTTCGGGCTGACCGCGATGTATCCACTCTCGCCTCCGCCCGGCTCCACGTAGTCTTTCCAGGAGATGGCGCCCTCGAAGCTGATCGATGGGACGCGCATCGCCCAGTTGTCCTGCTGCGAGCCGTAGACGCGATACGGAACATGATTGTCGGTGGTGACGTGATAGAACTGCGCGGTCGGCTGATTCAACAGTGTCGACCAGGAGCGGGCTCCGTCAAAGGTGACGCAGGCTCCACCGTCGTTGCCCTGGATCATGCGCAGAGAATTCCGCGGATCGATCCACAAAGCGTGGTTGTCGCCGTGTGGAGTCGGAACGGCCTCGAAGGTCTTGCCTGCGTCCAGCGAACGCCAGCACTGCAAATTCATCACCCAGACGGTGTTCGCGTCGGAGGGGTCCGCGATGGTATGCATGTAATACCAGGGCCGGCGGCGGAGGTCTGGATCATCGGATAGCTTTTCCCAGGTCTCGCCGTAGTCGTCGGAACGGAACATGGCGCCGTCCTCCGCTTCGACGATGGCCCACACGCGGCCGGCCCTGGCCGGCGAAGCCGCCAGACCAATCCGACCCAGGATGCCTTTCGGCAGACCCGAATTATGCGTGAGATCGGTCCAGGTGGTGCCTCCGTCCAGACTCCGCCAGATGCCGGAGTCCTCGCCGCCGCTCTCGGCCGCGTGCGGAAAGCGCTGCCCCTGCCACATGGCCGCGTACAGCACGCGCGGATTGCGCGGGTCCATGGTCAAATCCGCCGCGCCCGCGCGTGGACTCTTGTGGAGCACAAGATCCCAGCTACCACCACCATTGGTCGACCGATAAATGCCGCGCTCCGGATTGGGTCCCCATGCATGACCCAGTGCCGCGACGTACACCGTGTCGGGATCGTGCGGGTGGATCACCACGTGACTGATGTGGCGAGTCGGAGCCAATCCGATGTTGCGCCAGGTGGTGCCTCCATCGTCGGACCGATACACGCCATCACCGTGCGAGACATTACTTCGGATACACGCTTCGCCTGTGCCGGCGTAGATGACGTTCGGATCGGAGTCCGAGACGGCGATGGCGCCCACGGCGGCCGTGTTGAAGTAGCCGTCGGAAACATTTTCCCAGTGTGAGCCGCCGTTGGTGGTCTTGAAGACACCGCCGGCGCAGCCGCCGAAATAGAAGGTGCCGAGCTCGGTGGGGTGGCCAGCCACGGTAACGACGCGTCCGCCGCGGTGGGGTCCGATGCAACGCCATTCGAGAGAGGTGAACAGGCGAGGGTCCATCGTCATGCAGCGTATCCGCCCAGGCCGCGTGCGGGTGCCGCCGTGCCCGAAGTCGAGTGCCGTGCGGCGCGCTGCCGGCTTCAGCCTGGGAACTGCGTGAGCG
>JAFAPL010000966.1 GCA_019247135.1 Chloroflexota bacterium
CTGCTGCACGCGAGTGACTCCCTCCTTGACCAATCCGCCAGGCGAGAGTAGTGTCATTGCACGAAAATGTCAATCCGTGCAGCATACTTGTACGCGATGGGTGTACCCCGCGAAGCGCAGCGGAGCGTGGGCTGGCCGTGGCGCTGATCGACACGGCGCGACCCGATGCCGCCCGCTCCGATACGACCCTGGGCAATCGAATTCGTGCTGCGCGCACCTGCCGGGGCCTGTCCCTCGGAGAACTGGCCACCACCGCGGGTGTCAGCAAGAGCCTGGTCAGTCAGATCGAACGCGGCATCGCCGCGCCGTCGATCGACACCGTGCGCCGTATCGCGTCGGCGCTGCACGTCCCGGTGTTCTCACTGTTCATGGAAGAGCCAGGGAACGGGATGATCGTCCGCCGCGGCGAGCGGCGAATCGTCCGCTATCCCGGTAGCGCCGCGACCCGAGAAATCTTGAGTCCAACGCTGCGGGGCCGGATGGTCCTGGTGTGGGTCACCTTTCCGCCGGGCGAGGACGGTCGAGAGCCGGTGCGGCACGTCGGCGAGGAGACCGTCGTCGTGCTCCGCGGCACGTTGGAAGTTCATCTCGGCCAGGAGCGAGTCGTGCTCCACCTGGGTGACAGCATGAGCTTCGATTCTGAGGTCCCACATACTTTTCGCAACCCCACAACTGAGGAAACGGAGATCCTGACGGCGATCGCGCCGCCAAACCTGTAATGCAGCCATCTTCCACTCCAGTCATCCCGTCACCCACGAGCGACGTGTTGCGCCTGGCTCAATACACCACGGCAACCCTCAGCGATGCGCGCAAGAGCTTCGGCATCATGCGACCGAATATTCGGCCGCTTGCGCCCGGCATGCGCATCGCCGGCGTGGCGCATACGGTGAAGTGCTATCCGGGCAGCATCATCACCGTACACAAGGCGCTACTGGAAGCCAGACCGGGTGAGGTGCTGGTGGTCGACGGTGAAGGTGACGACCGTGGCGCGCTCTTTGGCGAGCTGATGACTCTGCAAGCCAGGGCCAACGGTCTGGCAGGCATCGTGGTCGACGGACCCGTCCGCGACCGGGCCGCCGTCGTGGAGTCCGGGTTTGCGGTGTTTGCCGCGTGCGTAACGCCGCGCGTGGGCAGCAACCGCCGCGTGGGCGAAACGCAGATCCCCATTCAGTGCGGTGGCGTGGTAGTTCGCCCGGGTGACCTGATCGTTGGCGACGACGACGGAGTGGCAGTCATCTCGGCCGAGGAGGTCGAAGCAGCGGTGGATGCAGCCGAGGCGATCAAGCGCAAAGAGATCGGCTATCGAGCATCGATCGCGGAAGGTCAGCAATTGGCAGACCTGATCGGCTTCCGCCAGCTCATCTATCCGGACTCGTAAGCGAGGTATTGGTTGATGCTGAAATCCGCGAGTGTCTCCAACCTGGGCACCGGCCGCGTGGTGTACGTCAGCGGCACGCCCTTCGAACAAGGACGCCAGCTTGGCGCGGCCGCGGCGGACCTCATCGTCGAGAACGTGTGCGCCGCCTCAGCACTCTTGCCGAATCTCGACAGTGGCTTTGACCCCGACGTGTACGCGGCGATGACGCGGCGCAACGAGGCCTGGGTTGCGCGCGTGTACCCCGAGCTGCTCGAGGAATTGCACGGGATCGCCGAAGGAGCCGGTCTCCAGTACGAAGAGCTGCTCCACCTGAACCTGAACACCGACGTGGCGTACGCGCGGGCGTACTCGATGGTGTTCGACTGTACACAGGTCCTGGTCAGCAGTTCAGCTACGGCGGATGGCAACACGTATCTTGCCAAGACACGCGACCTCTCGCGCGGACCGGTACGTCAGTTGCTGGTCCATCGCGAGTTCGACGATGGCTCCTACCGTAACGAGATCCAGTCAGCTGGACAACTCACGCTGCCGGTGGGAGTGAACAGCCATGGCGTGGCGGTTGGGACGAGCGGACAGTGGTCAAAACGCGTGGTGGTGGATCTCGCACGTGGCGACGCCGCGTGGCATATTCCGAACTTGCAACCGGTGCTGCGGCACGCCCGTTCGGCGGACGAGGCACTGGAGATGGTGCGCGAACAGCCTCGCGTCGCTGGTATGAACATGATGCTGGCCGACACGCACACTGCATACGCGCTCGAGATCACCGCCGACCAGATGGAAGTGTTCGAACCCGAAGACGGTTTGCTGGTGCGCACCAACCATTACCTTTCGCCCGCGTTGAGCGAGCTTGCGCCAACGCGGGACGAGAACCCTGGGACATTTGATCGCTACGCGCGTGCTCGCGAGATGGCTGTCGCGCGCCGCCGGCAGATCGGCGTCCACGACCTGGTCCGCCTGATGAGCGACCATGCCAAGCCGCCGAAGCAGAGTATCTGTCGGCATGGCCATGACGGAGCAGGGCGAACCTACGCAGCCATGGTCGCCTGTCCTCAGGATCGCAGCCTGTGGGCGATGTTCGGCAACCCATGCGAGGGGATCCAGATGGTCGGTCAACCCGGCGAGTAGAGCCGACCTACCCGGCACACAAAATAAGAACCTGATCGGCCGCTGGCACGAACTCGACCAAATTGTATTCGTGCGCAGCCTCGACCCAGAGAAGAACTCGCGGGCGGCCAGTTCTATTTAAGCAGCCGTGCGCCAGTTCTGAATGTCCCAGATATCGGGCGCCCACGGCGTTGGCTGGTAACCCGTCAGGCGTTTGCTCGCCGCGGCGACGTTGTTGCGAGCCACCAGACCGATGTCCGCCACGTCGGTGACCACCAGCTGCTGCATGTGCTGGAAGATCTGCGTGTATTTTGTCGGATCCACCTCCGCCGCTGCTTGCGCGTACAGATCATTCAATTGCGGATTCTGGTAGCGCATGATATTGCGCCCGGACCAGTTGTTGTCTTTTTGAGCGATGTCTTGTGCCGGGTCCGCCGACAGATAACGCAGATACCACAACAGCGGATACACGCCGGCGGCGTTCGTCTCCATTCCGAGATCGGCCTTCAGCTGCTGGAATGAATCGGCGTTGCTGGCGCTGAAATACGCGCTCGCATCCACCGCCTTGATCTCCACCTCGATCCCTATTTGCTGAAGCGCCGCCTTGATGATCTCCTGCTCTTTTTGACGCACGCTGTTGGTGGACGATGAATACAGCCAGCTCATACGACGCCCGTTCAGGACGCGGATGCCGTCCGGACCAGGTGCCGCCGCCACCTCGTCGAGCAGCGCACGCGCTTTATCCAGGTTGTATTCCCACGTAAGCCCTGGCGGCATGTACTGCGCGTTCTCGTTCATGGTATAGGCAGTTTGCTTGCCGCCTGGCCCATACAGTTGCGACGCGATGACGTCGCGCTGAATGGCATACGCGAGCGCCTGGCGCACGTTGAGTTCCTTGAAGTGCGGGTGCGGCACTCGGTACGAGGAGAACTGATCGTCCGCCTGGGTTTCAGGATCGGTGTGATTGATGATCAGCTTCTCTGTGCCACCGCCAACCCACGTGACGACCTCGCCGCGGCCGGCATTCTGCATCGCGTTCAGGACACCTGGCTCGATCTGGAGATTCCACGCCCAATCAGCTTCACCAGTCTGGAGGACCGCTCGCGCGGCGCTCGTTGCGTCGCCGCCGCCTTTCAGCGTTACCGTATCGAAGAACGGCTTCCCTGACACGTGATACTCGGGGTTGAGCGCATACATGACCATATCGCCAGGCTTGAAGTCCGTCACCTTGTAGGGACCGGTGCCGATCGGTTTCAAATTGAACGGAGCATCTTTCGCGGCGGCGCCTACGGCATCTTTCAGCACGTGCTCCGGCAGGATCTGGCCGGGTAGTCCTGTGAACGGATTGAACCAGGCAGCAACCGGATGCTTGAACGTGATCTTCACGGTGTCGGGAGCGATGGCGTCAACGGACGCAACATCCTGGTAATAGCCGAGTGTCGTTGCGGACGTCGTTGGTTCGCTCAGATATCGATACGTGAAAGCGACGTCACTCGCGGTAAATTGCTGTCCGTCATGCCACGTGACGCCCTGTTTCAACTTCCACGTGACACTCGTGCCGTCGCGCGCGACTCCGCCGTTTTCGACGCTCGGAATCTCCGCGGAAAGCACCGGCACGAGCTGGTTCTGGGCGTTGAAGTCCGCGAGTGGCTCCGCGTAAATGCGAATCGCGCCGACATCTTTGGTGGCCAGTGACAGGTGGGCGTTGAGGATCGTCGGTGCCTGCCACCAGAGCAGGCTGAGCGGACCGCCCCCGCCCGCTCTCGCGGCGGCAGGCGCGGCGGTCGGAGCCGGCTGGCTCGGCGCGGCCGGACCGCACGCGGTCGCCAGTGCCACTCCGAAACCAATGCTCGAGCGCAGAAGAAAGTCGCGACGTGAAAGCTGCGATTTGGGTGAAGTGGAACCGTGCCTGGTGGTCAACTCGTTCAACGAACTGTACGATACTTCGGCTCCGTGCGCGGCGGCACGCATGTCGATCACACGGCGCGCCATTTCGGTCTCAATTACAACTACGCCGAACGGTTCACGTCGAGGACGCAGAGCCGCTGCCAGCCTGGCTCGGCGTACGTGGCCGCCGACCAAGTGGCAGCACTCCCTACCGCCGACCAGAGCGTTGCGCTATTCGATCACCTTTCGCACGCTGAAAGCGCGCGGCGTGGTTCACTGTGAAGAGCCAACGGCTCGAATGGAGCAATGATCGATGTCAGAGCGTGGTGTCCGTTCAGCAACCGCGACCAGCTCCTGGCCAGACCTGCAACTGGCTGGTTGGCCGGACACGCAGGCTAGCCTGCACCGGCTGGTCCAGATGATTGGCAAAGTCCGCCTCGCGCTCAGCCCGCCCCAGAACCACTACTGGCACGCCACGCTCTACGTCAGCACCCACGGCCTGACGACCAGCCCGATTCCGTACGGCGCTGAGCTGTTCGAGATCGATCTGGATTTTCTGAGTCATCAGATTGTGGTCGCGACCAGTTGGGGCGAGTCACGCATGCTAGCGCTCGAACCTCGCAGCGTCGCGGACATGTACGAACAGTTCACGGGCACGCTCCAGTCGCTGAGCATCGACGTCGATATCTGGCCGAAGCCTGTGGAGATCGAGGATACGACCGCCTTCGACCACGACACCGCCCACGTCGCTTACGACCCCGAGGCGGCGCACGCCGTCTGGCGAGCTCTTGTGCAGGCGGATCGCGTCTTCAAACGTTTCCGCGCCCTGTTCCGCGGAAAATCCAGTCCGGTCCACTTCTTCTGGGGCGCGTTCGACCTGGCCGTGACGCGCTTTTCAGGTCGGCGCGCTCCGATCTGGCAGGGCACGACGATGCACGTCCACCCACATGTCATGCACGAGTCGTACTCTCACGAGGTCAGTAGCGCCGGATTGTGGCTTGGGGCTGGGTCAGCGCCACTGTTTTACAGCTACGCGGTTCCGCAGCCCGACGGGTTTGCGACGGCGCAGGTTTCACCCTCGCAAGGGACGTATGACGCGGGCATGGGTGAGTTTGTATTGCCGTACGCGGCCGTGCGGAATTCCGATAATCCCGACGAGACGCTCATGCGTTTCTTGCAGACGACGTACGCTGCCGCGGCGGACCTTGGCAAATGGGACAGGGACCTGCTCGAGCACCGCGTTGCCTGCACGTGTTCGCCCGAAGAGCTTCGCCGATTGAAGGGAACACCATGACACAGGACCAGGAACAGGCCACCTGTACACACGTCGACCAGGTGCGACACGTCCGGCCGCGCACCCCGCAAGGCTGTGAAGAGTGCCTTCGAATGCGCAGCGGCTGGGTCCACCTGCGCCTGTGCTTGAGCTGCGGCCACGTGGGGTGCTGCGATAGCTCGCCGAACCGCCACGCGACCAGGCACTACCACGACACGCATGATCCGCTGATCCAGTCATACGAGCCTGGCGAGGATTGGGGCTGGTGTTACGTGGACGAGATAATGCTCGAGCCGGCACCCCTGCAGGAGGCGCTGCGAGCCTGAGGCTCGCGTCGAGCACACTGGCGTGCGTGCGCGGGCCACGCTGGTCGTGCTACGCCACGGCGAAGATGATCGGCCCGGCGAACATGCCGAGGAACGACAACCACTCGATGTAGGCGCGTGGCCGCGGCTCGAAGCGATCCGTCAGGCGGCATGGTGCAGCAATCCGGGTCGTGGCGCTCGGTGTACCTACCAGTGCACCAATTTTTCCGAGGTGAAGCGCCATGTCGCACTCGAAGTTCAAAATCGCTGCGCTCGCTACGGCCTTCGCAGCGACCACCGCGTTGCAGGCCGCGCCCGCGAGCGCACAATCCGCCGCGCCCAAGGCGTATATCGGTCTATTCGGGGACAACAGCCTGGCCGTGTTGGACACCGGCTCAAGTTCGATCACCGGGACCATCCCCATCCCGGCCGGTCCGCACGGACTCGTGGTGACACCAGACGGTCACTGGGTGTACGCCAGCAGCGACGGCGACTCGAAAGTCTCGGTCATCGACACGCAGACGGACCAGGTCGCCTCCACCATCGAGGTCGGCACGACGCCGCATGGTCTGGCAATCACGCCGGATGGCAGCCGCGTTCTCGTCGCCGGTTTCGGTACAGACGAGGTGGAAGCCATCGATACGAGCACGCGCCAGATGGTGTGGCAGACGCCAGTCACACAGCCACACAACATCGCGATCAGTCCGGACGGGCTGACGGCGTACGCGGGAAGCCAGAAAGCGGACGCGCCGTCGCTGGCCGTCATCGACATTCCGAGTGGGACGCAGACCGGCTCGGTGGAGCTGAACGCGGTGCCACGCGCGCTGACCATGAGCCCAGACGGAACGAAAGTCTTCTTCACTCAGGCAGGCGTGGACTCGCTCCAGGTGCTCGATCGAGCGACCGATCAGATCGTCTCGCGGATTCCGACGGGCGCGTCACCGCATCACCCGTTCTTTTCGCCTGACGGCAAGATCGGCATGGTGGTGGCGCAGGGCCCGGGCGAGCTCGACCTGTTCGACCCTACCGCTTTCGCGCGAACGGGTTCGGTGAAAGTTGGCCAGATGCCGCACTGGATCGCTACGTCGGCGGACAACCACTACGCCTACGTGACGAACGAGAACTCGAACGATTTATCGGTCGTCGACCTGGGTAGCATGAGCGTCAGCACTACCGTTAGCGTGGGGAAAGCGCCGCGCAAGATCGCGATACAGCCGACACAACAGTCGGCCTCGGTCACTATTCAGAAATTCGCCTTTTCGCCGGCATCCATGACGATTCACGCGGGCGATTCGGTGACCTGGACCAATAACGACGCGGTGGCGCATACGACCACCAGTGACGACAAGAGTTCCTGGGACTCCAAGGAGATCCAGCCGAACACGACGTTTACGCACACGTTCTCGCAGCCTGGCACCTATACGTACCACTGCTCCGTTCACCCCTTCATGAAGGGCACCATTGAGGTGCAGTAACTCGGTTTTCGACCCACCCCCGGGGGTGGGTCGAAATCTCAGCAGGCGCCCGTCGGAGGCACTGCCCCCGCGGGAATGATCGGCAGCACCACGTGGGACGGATGGGCCGCGTCGTGGTAGAGCGTCTGGTGCGCCACGACGCTACCACGTTCGCGGCCCAGGGGCTCCCCCGTGTTGCGATTGTTGTCCCACAACGGAAAATTCGAGCTGGAGATATCCAGCCGAATGCGATGCCCAGGCATGAACCGATTCGCCGTCGGCTGGAGCTCGATCTCGATCGCGTACACCTCACCAGGCTGCATGAGCTCCTCGCGTTCAAATCCATCGCGGAACCGCATCCGCAAAATAGCTTCGCAGAGGTTCAGGTGAAAACCCTCCGGATAATCCGGATTCGGCGGGCACACATCCAGGAGCTTGGCGGTGAAGTCCGTGTCGACCGCGCTCGAGCTCACCCACAAGCGTGCGATCACTGGGCCAATGACCTCGACCGAGTCGTCGAGTGGCGCTGTCTGGAACACCAGCACGTCATGCCGCATGGCCAGCGGCAGTGTGTCCTCGCAGAAGGCCAGCTCCAAACGCCCGCGCTGATCGAACGCGCCGCCCGTGCCCAGACCGCGCGTGCCCGGCCACGGGTCCTGGAAATTCCCACCAATCGTGGGCACCGGAGCCTGGGGATCGTACGAGTAGGTTGAGGCCGGCTCCGATTCGCTCGCTGGACTGCTCTCGAGGCCGCCGTCAGCATGCAAGTAGAACGGCGTGAAACGCGTCTCGGGGAGCGGCCATTCGTCGGCGTGCCGCCAGTAGCCGCCATGCTGCATCCGTCCTTCAGCGTTCGTTCGGCCATCTCCGCCACCCATAACGAAGAGTTGGAGTGGTGCTCCTTCGCTGAGTGGAGTTGGCACGTTTCGCATGTAGCGGTCGAACCACTGGAGCCGCAGGCTGTCGACGTCACCCAACGCCGCCGCCAGACCGAAATCGACCTCGCCGGCGTGGGTTGTGGAGAGCATGTGACCACCGTGCGTCCAGACGCCCACGATGAGCTTGATGGGGCTCGTCAGGCGTTTGCGGAGGGCATTGAACTTCATGAAATTGCCCCACGGGTGGTGGCCGTACCAGCTCGTGTAGAAGAGAACGGGCACGTCGGCATACTGGTCGACGTAGTCGGACAGAGCTCCGCCCGGATTGCGCCAGTACGCGTCGTAATGACCGAGCGTGGAGGCTCTGGTGTACCAGTTTTCGTAGCTTGGCAGAAATCGCAATGGAGTTGTGCCCGGTCGGAGGGGCAGCTGACGCAGCAGGTCGACCATGTGGGCTTCGCAGTTGGCCAGAAGGCGACGCAGTGCCGGGTCGCGCTGTGCCTCTGGACTGGTCAGCGCCATATGAAACGGGTATGGCACCTGAAGCATCGCCGTCAGCGCGCCGCCGTGGCGCTGCGCTTTGAGAAAGTAATTCCAGGCGCAGTCGCGGATTACCTGGCACACCAGGTGCGGTGGGCGGGCGACTGCTAGCGCCTGCTGGGTAGCGCCAGTATGGCTACCGCCGAAGGTGCCAACCTGACCGTTCGACCATGGTTGGGATGCCAGCCATTCAACCGCGTCATAGCCATCGTCGGCTTCGGTGTGCGGGTTGTACAGATAGTGGTACTCGCCGCCGGAGTCGCCGCGACCACGAATGTCCTGAAGCGCCACGACGTATCCGTGGCGCGCGAAAAAAAGACCCGAGAGGTGCAGCTGGAGGCGCTTGCGGTCATACGGCGTGCGCTCGATGAGGGCGGGGAATGGCCCGTCCGCGCGCTCACCGCGTATGCCTGGGAAATACAGGGTCGTGGCCAGGCCCGTGCTGTCGCGGGCCTGCACGGTCACGTGCTCGTCCATGACCACGTCGTATCCGTGCTGAGAGCTCTGATACGCGCACATAGCCTATCGCGGCTAGCCGATGGCCAGACTCACCGCTGCTCGGTCGACAAGATATCCGCCAGATCGTATTTGACAGGTTCTTCCAGCTGAGCGTACGTGCACGACCGCGGGTCGCGATCCGGCCGCCAGCGATTGAACTGCGCCGTATGGCGGAAGCGGATACCCTCCATGTGTTCATAGCGGACCTCGACCACCCGCTCCGGCCGCAAGGGCGTGAAGGAGAGATCTTTTCCAACGGACCAGCGGCTCTGCTCGGAGTTGCGCGGTGTGCGCGTGCCTTCCATTTCTCTGGCCCACGCCCACGGGTGATCGTCGAAGGTTGTAACCAGCGGCTGCAGCTCCCGCATCAGCTGGCGCCGCTGCTCGGCGGGGAACGCGCCAATAACACCAACGGACTGCAGCACGCCCTGGTCGTCGTAGAGCCCAAGCAACAGCGAGCCAATGCCCTCCGGATCCTTGACGTGGACGCGGTAACCCGCGACCACGCAGTCTGCCGTGCGGGCGTGCTTGATCTTGAACATGACTCGCTTGTCTGGCTCGTACACGCCGTCGAGCGGCTTCGCCACGACTCCGTCCAGGCCAGCCCCTTCGAACTGCTTGAACCATTGCTGCGCGAGACTACGATCGGTCGTGGCGGGCGTGAGATAAATTGGCGGCTTTGCGTGCGCGAGCGTCTCGACAAGTAAGGCACGCCGTTCAGCGAACGGGTGGTTTGAGAAATCCTCGTCGCCACGGGCGAGCAGATCGAAAGCGATAAATGTCGCGGGCGTCTCCTGGGCGAGGCGGTTCACGCGACTTGTCGCAGGGTGAATACGTTGCTGGAGCACTTCGAATTCGAGGCGTTTGCCGATGACGACCACGATTTCGCCATCGATCACGCAGCGCTCGGGCAGGTTCGCCTTGACGGCCTCGACGATCTCTGGAAAGTACCGCGTCATCGGTTTTTCGTTACGCGAGCCGATCTCGACGCTGTCACCGTCGCGGAAGATGATGGATCGAAATCCGTCCCACTTCGGCTCGAAGCTGAGGGCGCCCTCAGGGATCTCTGGCACTGCTTTGGCCAGCATTGGCGCGACCGGCGGCATCACGGGAAGGTTCAAAGTAGGCATATGCCAGCGTCCGACTTGCGAGAGTACACCAGCACGCCGATCGCATACGCCGTCAACGGATAGCCATCGACCTCAACCTCGAGTCAACGGCTTCGAGCCAGCATTCCAGGCTCGCTCAACCCACGAGTACCATGATCCTAGGCCGTGACTTGGACTCAGTCGCTCGTACTCGCTCTGCTCCAGGGCATCACTGAACTGTTCCCCATCAGCAGCCTGGGCCATACCGTCGTCGCGGCGGCACTCCTTGGCTGGGGCAACCTCGTCGTGAGCCCCAGTTTTGTGCCGTTCCTCGTGCTGTTCCACGTCGGCACGGCCGCCGCCTTGTTCATCTACTTCTGGCGCGATTGGGTCGCCATCATCCGCGGCTTCATCGTCACCGCGGTCGCTGGCCGACTCGACGCCGACCGCAATGGGCGACTCGCGTGGCTGCTGATCGTCGGCACGGTGCCCGCGGGCCTGATCGGCCTGTTCCTGGAGAATCCGCTCAAGAGCCTGTTCGCCACGCCCCTGGTCGCCGCCGCGTTTCTTGCCCTGAATGGCGTCGTCCTGCTGGTCGGCGAACGAGCGCGACGGCGCGCCCTGGCCAGCGAGCCACGCGAACCGCGTGAGCCGCGCGGTGTCCCCCCGGACCCGCGGACGACACACGGAGTCGGGCTGTTGACACTCGCGCCCGAGCAAACCAGCAGCGAAGCCGACAGCGCCTATCGCCCGTTCGAGACGCTCACCTGGCGCGAGGCCGTGCTGATCGGTCTGGCGCAAGCGCTTGCCCTGATCCCGGGTATCTCTCGCTCGGGTGTCACGATGGTTGCCGCGCTTCGCGTCGGGATGAATCACGAAGAGGCGGCGACCTATACCTTCTTGCTGGCAACACCCATCATCGCCGCGGCTGGCGTGCTCGAGATCCCGCAACTCTTCGGCATGGGATCGGCGACGCTCCTGCCAGCGTTGGTCGGCGGGGTGGTGGCTGCCGTCGCCGCGTATCTGAGCACAACGTTCTTGATGCGCTACTTCGAAAAAGGCCGCCTCGACCCGTTCGGGTATTACTGCATTATCGTCGGTTTGCTTTCGTTTGCCTTCCTGGCGATTCACGGCTAATTCTTTTGTGCTGAGGAGACTCACTCAACGTGCTTGCTTACACCGCATGGATTCTCGCGGCGATCGCGGCTTTGCTGGGCATCTATTACCTCATTCCCAACGTGTACCACGTCCTGGCAGAGCCGGATCCGATGGCGATGCACATCAAGCACGCGATCGCCTTCTTCGCCATCGGAGTCGTGCTCCTTCTGGGCGGGCGCTTTCTCCGCAATAACCAGACGATCTGAGCGGCTACGA
This sequence comes from Chloroflexota bacterium, assembly GCA_019247135.1. Next base: position 11,780 of record JAFAPL010000966.1, read on the forward strand.
GTTCAGGGCAGTTCGCAAAGTGACAGCGCGGCGAACATCACCGACGCGACCATGACCATGGGGGCGACGTCGAAGGCTAACGCGCGTGATTCGCCCTGCGGGTCGACTGAACGCAACGCGCTCGCGAACAGCAGCAGCGCGATGCCAAGCCCGGCCAGTGCTTCCCAGCGGTCCATCGCTACCTTCTGGTCCATCACCGCGATGGCGTAGAAGGGGTCGGTCCAGGACACGCTGGCGGCGCCCGAGACCGCGCCATTCAGCGCCGAGATGTACCTGGCCGGATCTGCGAACACGCCAGGCAGGAAGCGTTGCGCGGGCGTCAGCGGCTCTGTCCAGGGCACGTTCGAGCGCATCCCGTCCATGGCCGAGTTCGTGCTGAACACGCCGGCGGCGCCAACCACGACCAACAAACATGCGAGCGCCACAACCGCGCGTTGACCGCGAGTACGATGGACCTCGACCGGGATCCTGCGCACCGATGCTCTGGCGCGAAGCGCTGGCCTCAGGTCGTCCGCGAGCGGGCCGCCCGTCAAGCGTGCGGCCTGCACGAAGCCTCGCAGCCTGACCAGGCGCGCCTGTTGCTCGGCGGTGAACTGGTTGAGGCCTGAGATCGCGGCGGTGACTCGGCTGCGCCGTGAGGGCCCCTCCAGCCCGGCTGTGAACGCCATTATCAGGAGGGGCATTAGGAGCGCGATCTGAATGATCCAGAAGAAGGTGTTCACGGCGGATGACTCCCAGCCCTCGTACCTCGTAAGCATAGCGCCGTCATGGCGGCACACGCGGGCTTATGTATTCACAGGCACCGCGTACGGCGATGATCGGCTTTGCAAGCGTTCGCTGAATATGCGTCGAAAGTCTCGGCGCATGCTGATGATGGGCCAGCCGCGGCCGACCGAGGTCGCCACTAGCTGGTCGTCCGACCCGTAGGCATACTCGCGCACTGGATCGTCATGCTGCACGAGCAAGCACAGCGACGCGTGGCACCCGGACTGTGTGTATTCCAGCATATGGCGATCGGCGTCGGAGTTGCCCACCGCCATGACGGGTCGACGACCGATGTGTTGCATGAGCACGCGTACCTTTCCCTCCGCCTCGCCCCCGTTTTCGAGCAGGGTTTGGGCACGCGTCACGAAGAACTGCGACTCTCGAGGGGCGTATACGTAATTGAAAACTGGACCAACCACTCGTTCACGCGGCACACCGTAAAGGCCTTCGCAGGCCGCGCGGAGAAACTCGACACTTCCACCGGTCACGACGAAGGTTCGGAATTGCTTGGCCTCCAGCAAGCGGAGGAGCTCGAGCATGGGCCTGTACGCCAGTTGCGCGAATCGTACGCGAAAGCGTGGGTGCAGTTCCGTCCGAAGGAAGCGGTGCGCACGCGCCACAATTTGTTCCGGAGTGCACGCGCGCTCGAGATGCAGCAGTAGCTCCGACAGTGACCGTGGGTCGAGGTCCTGGAACACGTCGGGGTCGCGAGTGTGTGCCGCGCGTACGAGCTGAGGGTCTACATGGTCGAGGCCGCCGTGCGAGAGGTCGACTTCTCTCAATTCATGCATGGCGAAAAAGGCGAGCGCCGGAGCGGGTCGTTCGCACCAGAGCGTTCCGTCGCTGTCGAAGACGGCTACGCGATCCTCGGGATGAATGTAGCTGCTACTGGACGGGGTGGTGACACTCCGCACGAAGCGCAGAATGCTTGTGCTCGCGCCCTCATCGTTCCATGACGGCAATGGCGGTCGAGCACCCACGCGGCAAGCAGGATGCGACCAGGCCTGCTCAGAGCTTGCTCACACGCGCGGCACGTGCGAGCGGAGTCTCGACCCGACCACTCGGGTTGGTTCGATAGTGAGGGTTGACCCCCGACGAGGGCAATCTTCCGCGGGGCTAGGCCAGAGCCGGCTCGGGCACGACGTACCGCTGCACCAGCGGGTGCAACCGCGGCGTCCCGCGCTCTGCATCAAACGACACGATCGCCTGCTCCCGAAGCCTGCGTAAACCTGCGAGCTGGTCCGCCTGCATCGGCCCGTTCCCAAACCACACGTCCTCGGCTTCCACCGCCAGCGAACGTGTCAGCGCCCGTTCTGTGCTGGGCAGGCGCGCGAACGTGCTGTCCAGCACGCTCAGCATGCTGCGTTGTCGCTCGGCGAGGTCCGGCTCACTGCTCGTGAGCACGCTGAAACCGCGCGCGAGCTCGGCAAGCATTCGCGAGCATGAAAGCACCGGCGACCAGCGTGCCGCGAGGATCAACGCCAGCGGCAGTCCACCCACCACGCGACACAGTTCAACCAGCGCGTCTCGTGGCGATGGAGACGCCGCGGGAGGAAGCTCGAGTGCGCGCTGCGTGGCGGCGAAGATCAGGTCAGCCGCTTCGCACCCGTTTCGATCCAGACTGCCGGATGCAGGCGCGAGCTCGGCCATCGATACGAACACGATGCCATCCGTGAACGGCTGCTCCCCCACCTGCTGAGCACGCAAAGCGAAATCACGACCGACCTCGATCGCGAGGCGCGTTTTCCCACTTCCACCCAGGCGGAGATTGTCATCAGTCGACACTCCGCTTCTGCGAGCAATGCGCTGAGCAGTCGCAGCTCGTTGACGCGGCCAATCAATGGACCGGATGGTGACGGCAGATTGTGTCGCGGGCGCGTCGGCGCAGAGCGCAGTCGATTGAACAGCGCCCTGGTTTCGGGTTGAGGCTCAACGGCGAGCTCTTCTCGCAATGCGCGCCGGCAGGCCTCGTACTGATCCAGAGCGGCCTGGCGCTGTCCGGACCGGGCCAGCATGAGCATGAGCTGACAATGCGCCTCTTCCAGCCATGGTTCTTCCTCAACGAGTCGCCGCGCCACCGAAACACCTTCACTCCAGCGACCACGGCGCATACACGCGTCGACCTGCGCTCGCAGGGCCAGCAGGTACATGCCGCGGAGCTCTTCTCGCTCCGTTCTCAGCCACTCGTCGAAATCGGTAGTGCCGAGCAGTGGCATGCCGCTCAGGAATTCGTCACTGTACAGCCGGAGCGCCTGCTCCAGGTCGTCGGCCGAGTCCGCCTCCAGCGCGTTCGTCACATGTTGGCGAAACTGGTCCACGTCGAGCGCATACGCTCGGTCATGTGCGAACGCGACCGTCTGGCGCGTCGTCTGAATGTAGTCTCCGAGACCCCCGACGCAGATCGACGAGCAAATTGCTCACGTACTTGCGCGCATGATCTTCCGTGCAGTCACCGGCGAGCAGAGTCGCGAGTGATTCGCGAGTATGCGGTTTAGCGTGAGTACCAGATATGCCAACAGGCCGACGGCGGCATGTCGTGTGAACGTCACCGCTTTGCCGTCGAGGACCACCTCCGCGATACCCAGCAGGTTCAATTTCAGCATCGGTACGCCTCAGTTCTTGCTCCGTCAAAGCTCAGGCGACGACCTCTCATCCAGAGCTGTGCCGATGACCCAGTATCCCGGTGTAACCAGCCGCCCCACAATTGCCCAGGCGGGCGACCGGGTATAGGTAGATTGACCGATATCTAGCTGGCTGTCGTGGCCACGCGCAGGCGACGGTACGTCAGGCCGCCAGTTTTGACCTGAGCACAGTCTGAGCAGCGGCGCCTGTAGATTGTCGGCCATGACTCGGGGCGGGCAGCGCGAAACACGACGTCGGCGGGCAATCGTGGCGGTTCTTCAAGCAACTGACGGGCTGGTGTACGACGTGCTGGAATGCGGGCACCGCCAACTGATCGTGGCACCGCCGCTGGGCGTGGCGCCGCACGTCCTGTTCCGCTACTGCGGCCTGTGTGCCCGGCGGCCAGCAGCGCCAAGCGCGCCCGTCGCCCCGGCAATCGCCTGATCCAGCAGGGGAGATTCTCTCCGAGAGGGGTCGAAGGGGCGAAGCCCCTTGAAATCCCCTTTTGGAACTCCGAATGGAGTTGCCCTAGCGTGGCAGCTCGACGCGAATGCGCGTCCCGCGGCCCGGCGCGCTGGTGATCGAAAGCGTCGCTCCAGCGGCCGCCGCCCGCTCGCGCATCGACACCACCCCGAGGTGGCCCGGATACGTCCGCGACGGGTCGAAACCCACGCCGTCGTCCGCGAGCTCCAGAACCACGCGCTCGTCTACTTCCTGCAAGCACACCTCGATCATCCGTGCGCGCGCGTGCTTCGTCGCATTGTGCAGACTCTCGCGCGCGATACGGTACAGGGCGTCTTTCTTTTCAATCTCGATATCCGGCTCGACGCACAGCTTCGCTCGCACCTCCAGACCGTGACGGCTGCGCAAAACGGCCACGTGCCGCTCGAGCGCAGCTACCAGGCCCTCCTGCTCCAGAGTTTCCGGCCGCAGCTCGAAAATGAGCGCCCGCATTTCCGTGATCGCGGCCTCCGCGAGCCTGTGCACGTACCCGATCGCGCGCTCGGCATCTGCCGAGTCGCCGTCATCCCGCACGGCCGCGAGCGCCGTCTGGGCGCCGAGGGTGATCCCGTACAGCGCTTGTGAAACGGAGTCGTGCAGATCGCGCGCGAGCCGCTGCCGTTCCTCGAGCCCCGCGCGCGCTCGCGATGCGGCGCGCTCTCGTGCCTGAAGTTGGATCTGTTCAGATTCCTGGTTCTTGCGCCTGGTAATGTCCTGGCAGACGCCGCGCATACCCACGACGTTGCCGGCGTGGTCGCGGATCGTTCGTCCGTGCGCTTCCACCCAGTGCACGCTCGAATCGGGCCACACGATGCGGTACTCCAGGTGGTGCTCGCCCGTCTCCAGCGACGCTTCGATCGTTTGCCGCACGCGCTCCACGTCGTCTGGATGAACATCCGCCAGGTAGCCCTCGAACGTCCCAGGAAACCCGCCCGGCGGTAAGCCGTGGATGAGCTCCAGTTGGCGCGACCAGGTCACCACGTCGGCAGCGATGTCCCAGTCCCAGGCGCCCATCTGGCCCGCATCGAGCGCAACGTCGAGCCGCTCACGAGTGATCCGCTCGGCTTCGAACAAGCGCGCATTCTGGAGGGCTATGGCCGCCAGGTGTGCAAATGACTGCAATATCCGGCGATCGTCCGCGGCGAACGTGCGCGCGTGTTGGTACTGGAGGTTGAACACGCCGAAGACCTCGTCGTCGGACGTGATCGGTACGCTGATGATGGCCCGAATCTTTTCGGCGACATTGACGGCGCGGAGTGTGTCGCAAATACGCCGATCGTTCTGCGCGTCCTGAGTATCGACGATTTCGCGGGTCGTTGCGGCGAGCGTACTGAGACCTTCGCCGACTGGATCAGGCATCAGCGCGAGCGCCTGCGGATCAAACCCACGCGTTGCCCGAACAGTCAGGCGGCGCCGTTCGCCGTCCCAGGTCAAGACGGACGTCTTGTCCGCGTCCAGCAACTCGGTCGCCGTATGGGCGAGGGCTTCGAGTACATCCTGTGGCTCCAGCGTGCGGCTGAGCCTCGCTTCGGCGTCGTAGAGGACTTGCAGCTCGTGTTGGCGACGCTCCACCGACTCGAACAGTCGCGCATTCTCGATCGCGATTGAGGCCTGATTTGCAATCGCCACCGCAACATCCGCGTGCGCGTATGTGTAGAAGCCACGTTCCACATGGTCGAGGCGAAGCACGCCGACGATCTGGTCCTGACGTACCAGTGGAACACCGAGAATTGAGCCCACGCTCAGCGGATTTGGCGCGACACGCCGCGCATCGCCTGCCATATCCGGCAGCGCAAGTTGCGTGTCATGCTCGACGTCGGCGATGATGACCGGTCCGCGGCGCTCGCGCACTGCCCGATACACCGGCGCCTGCTCGACCGGCACTCGCAGACTGAGCGCCTGCTCACGCGGCAGCGGTCCTCGGTAACTCTTCAAGCAGAGCTCGTCGCCTTCCTGGTAGGCGATCATGGCTTGCGTGTATTCCACGACTCCGGATAATTCGTCGAGGACAACATCCAGCAAATTCTGGAGCTCCAGCGTCCGACCGAGCGCTCCGGAGACATGCAATAGCGCGGTCAACTGTCGAGTGCGTTCGGCGACCCGAGCTTGCATGATGTCGAAGTCGCGCACCTCTTTGCTGACCTCGCGCGCGACGACACACCGAATCGAGCGCTGACCTTCGAAGAACGTCGATGCGGAGATTTCGAGCGGGACTGCTGAGCCGTCCTTGCGGCGTCCGTCCAGCATCATTCGACCATACGGCTGGCCCGCAAGCATGCGAAACGCGATGCTGTTCGAGTGGATCAGGTCGATGGTGCGGAGCGTGAGGAGCTCGTCGCGGGTGTAGCCGAAGACGGCTGAGGCGGCAGCGTTGGCGTCACAGATGGTGTGCGTCTCGGGATCGGCGAGGACCATAGCGTCCCCGCTGGCGTCGAACATCGGCCGAAACGCCGCCTCGTGCGGGCCCTGGGGCCCAGTTGGCTGGACCACGTCCTGAAAGTCTACCGTGCTCGGCTGGCGGCAAACGGCGCGATGGTATGCCGACTGCTCTGTATGCTTCGACAGAGGTACACATGGAGGGCGGCGCTGGGAGTAACCGGCCGATCCGCATCCTGATCGCCGATGACCACTGGGTCGTGCGCGAGGGCTTGCGTATGTACCTGGGGCGCGACCCTGCCTTCCAGGTGGTGGGCGAGGCAGAAGATGGCCAGCAGGCTGTCCGTCTCGCGGCGGAGCACAAGCCGGACGTCGTTCTGATGGACCTGCTCATGCCCGTGCTGGACGGCATCGCGGCGATCACGGCGATTCGGCGTGAGTTGCCGGGCGTCGAGGTCGTCGCTCTCACCAGCGTGTTTGAGGACGATCAGGTCGTCTCGGCGATCAGGGCTGGTGCGATCGGTTACGTGCTCAAACACGCGCACGGGCTCGAGCTGAAAGAGGCGATTCGCTCGGCGGCCGAGGGCAGAGTGCACCTGTCACCCGAGGCGGCGGAGCGATTGCTGCGCGAGGTGCGCGGACCGCAGACGAGCGATCATCTGACCGAACGAGAGACAGAGGTGCTGCGGCTGGTCAGCCTGGGACTGAGCAACAAGCAGATCGCGCGTGAGCTGCAGATTGGCGAAGGAACGGTCAAGACGCACGTCAGCAGCGTGCTGAACAAGCTCGGCTTGCAGAGCCGTACCCAGGCGGCCTTGCACGCCGTGCGCCTGGGCCTGGTGCGGCCAGAAGAGGTTGGCACCGCCTGAGACAAGTTATTCACGCTGGCTGTGGCTCGACGAGCCAGGGCATCAACTTGCAAGTTGAACAACCTGGACGCAACAGCGCCAGCCCGCGGGCGATAGCCGCGCGTCGGCTACGCTGAATGGGATCGGGAGCAACCAACTGTGATCACCGACGTCCCCCCTCTGACTCAGCGCAGCGCCTGGCAAGCGCTCTCCAGCCACTATCACGACATCCAGCCGATTCACCTGCGCCAGCTCTTCGCGGACGACCCCGATCGAGGCACGCGCTTCGTCGCCGAGGGCGCCGGGCTGTATCTCGATTACTCCAAGCATCGCATCACACGCGAGACAGTTGCGCTGCTGCTGCAGTTGGCGAACGAGAGCGATCTGCGCGGCCGAATCGAAGGCATGTTCTCTGGCCAAAAGATCAATGTGACGGAACAGCGCGCCGTCTTACACGTCGCGCTCCGCGCACCGCGTTCGGCATCCATCATGGTCGATGGCGAAGACGTCGTCCCGCAGGTACACGCCGTCCTGGATCGCATGTCCGCATTTTCGGATGCGATCCGCTCGGGGAACTGGCGCGGATACACGGACAAGCGGATTCGGAATGTCGTCAATATCGGCATTGGTGGATCGGACCTGGGACCCGTTATGGCGTACGAAGCGCTGCGCGACTACAGCATGCGAGACATGACCTTTCGCTTCGTCTCGAATGTTGACGCGACCGACTTCGTCGAGGCGACGCGTGACCTGGACCCAGCCGAGACACTGTTCATCATCTCCTCGAAGACCTTCACCACGCTCGAGACGATGACCAATGCGCGCACCGCGCGCGACTGGAGCGTGCGCGGCCTCGGTGACGAGCGAGCCGTGGCCAGGCATTTTGTCGCCGTCTCCACGAACGAGTCAGAGGTGAGACAGTTCGGGATCGATCCCGCCAATATGTTCGGCTTCTGGGACTGGGTCGGTGGCCGTTATTCGATGGACTCCGCGATCGGTCTCTCGACGATGTTGGCGATTGGACCAGACGGTTTTCGCGACATGCTCGCGGGATTCCGAGCCATGGACGAGCATTTCCGCGCCAAGCCGTTAGAGCAGAACCTGCCCGTGCTCATGGGCCTGCTCGCGGTGTGGTACACGAACTTCTTCGGGTCCGAGACGGTTGCCGTCCTGCCATATGAGCAGTATCTCAAGCGTTTCCCGGCCTACCTGCAACAGCTCACGATGGAAAGTAACGGGAAACACGTCACTCTCACTGGAGAGCGTGTCAACTATGACACGGGCCCGATCTACTGGGGCGAGCCCGGCACCAACGGCCAGCACTCCTTTTATCAGCTGATCCACCAGGGCACACCGCTGATCCCGTGCGACTTCATCGGCTTTTGCCAAACGCTGAACCCACTCGGCGCGCACCACGACCTGTTGATGGCGAACGTGTTCGCTCAGGCTGAGGCGTTGGCATTCGGCAAGGCACCCGAGGAAGTGAAGGCGGAGGACACGCCCGACTGGCTAGTGCCGCATCGCACCTTCGAAGGCAATCGCCCGTCCAGCACCATTCTGGCCGATCGCCTGACACCAACCATACTGGGCACGCTGGTCGCTCTGTATGAGCACTGCGTATTTACCCAGGGCGTGATCTGGGGGATCGACTCGTTCGACCAGTGGGGTGTGGAGCTCGGCAAAGTGCTGGCAGGCAGAATCGCGCCCGAGCTCGAGAGCGGGGACGAACCCGCGCTGCAGCACGACAGCTCAACCAATGCTTTGATTCGGTTCTACCGCGCCCACCGCCAACGCTAGGCCGATCGTGTTGTTCTTTCGGCGGATCCTGACGGGCAGTCGCTATTTCATTGCGATTGCGGTTCTCAGCTCATTCGTCGGCTCGGCGGCGGTCATGATCTACGGTGGGCTGACGACGGCGCAGGTGGTCCTCAGCACATTCCACCAGGCCGACTACTCGGTCTCCGGTGCAAAGCTGCTGTCCATCGAGTTCGTCTCGACGACCGATCTGTTTCTACTCGGAACCGTGCTGTACATCGTGGCGATCGGCCTGTACGAACTGTTCATCGATCCGACCTTGCCGATGCCCCCCTGGTTGCGAATCAACACACTTGACGATCTGAAGGAGCGCCTGCTCGGACTGGTGGCAGTGCTCCTGGCGGTGACGTTTCTTGGAAGCGCCGTGACGTGGGACGGTACGTCTGACATCCTGGCCCTGGGCATCGCGGTGGGCGTAGTCATGGGCGTGGTGTCCGCGACCATCGCGGTGCTGACGCACAGGCGCAGTGACTAGCCGCGGATCACGACGGTGGTGCCGACGTCCGCCCAGTTCCACAAGAACTGGCTGTCCTGCAGATCCAGTCCCAGACACCCGTGGGATCCTGAATAGCCAAAGTTGCTGGACCAGTAGTTGTAGTGGATGCTCGCGCCATCGCCCGTGAAGTACTGCGTGTACAGCACGTGCTCGAGGTGATAACCACCCGGGCCATGCGGATCGACGCCAAGGGTTCCGCTATCCATCGTCTCGTCTTGGACGCGGCGCTGAATCGAAAACGTGCCAGTCGGCGTCTGGTTGGCGATGGTGCCTTTGATCGCGAGGGTGTTCATGACCATCCTGCCACCGTCGTAGGCCGTGAGCATCGCGGGCTCCTGCAGGTCCGCGTCCAACCAGCGTCCGCTGAGCATCCGCGCGGGTGCGCGGGGCAATCGAACTGAGCCAGCCGCGAGATACCCGCCGTCGACCTGGTACCAGGCGGAACCGTCAGCTGCCTTCACCTGGTTGTGAACCACAATGGGCACGTCGTGTCCGAGGCTCGTCGTGTAGGCGAACTTGTCGTCGACCGGGTAGAAGGCGACTGGAGCTTTGCCGACAGTGCGTCCCATCTCCTCGATTGAAGCGACCGGGGCCGGTGGTGGTGCCGTCACCCAATCTGGTGGCGGGTCGCTCGGGCCCAGAATTGCACTCCGTGCATAGGCAGTCCCGTGTGCTCGCGGGTTGTATACGTATGCCCAATCGCCCTGGTAGCCAAGGATCTGCAGGTACGAGAACTGAGGTACCGTGGCGAGCTTGTCGGTTCCCGCGTCAGGTCCCGCGTGCAGGTCGGTGGCCTGCATAGCGACGGTCCACACGCCATTCGGATCGCCAGCAGTGGCGTTCGGCGTGGCTGTTGCGCTTGGGCTAGCGGCGGCCGTTGCACTCGCACTCGCGGCCGCTGCTGCGCTTGGGCTAGCGGAGGCTGTTGCGCTTGGGCTAGCGGCGGCTGTTGCGCTCGCACTCGCGGCCGCTGCTACGCTCGGGCTGGCGGCGGCCGCGGCCGCGTTCCCGGGTCCGACCCAGCGAACCGAGTCCGCCACGACCAGACCTGAGCCACTGTCGGTCAGCGTCACGCCCTGGTCCTTGCCGGGCTCGAAACTGAACGTGCCGAGAGACTGCCAGGTATCGCCGTTGTTCTGCTGGTTTTCGCCGACCGCCTGGGTCCCGTCGTCAGAATTCACCCAATAGGTCGCGTTCGAGGTGCGATCGGGCCCGCTGCTCCAGCGAGTAAAGAGTTGATATTGACCCGCGCCGAGATTGTGCGGAAACGGCCAGAAGACCGTTGAGCTGCCGCCGCCAGAGCGACGATAGAGGTACGACGAGCTGCCTGAGCTGCCCGAGCCAGCTTGCCACGGGCCGCTCACCTGTACCGACCCGTCGCTCGTCGCGACGACCATCTCGTCCGCCCTGGCCGGTAACGCGTTCAGCAGAAGGAGTACTGGGACGAGGAATTGAAGAGTTTTCGCCAACCGCCGCATTCAGAAGCCGCCCGCCAGGGAGCCGGCAGTCTAACCCGATCAGCCGAGGCGTGCAACGCGTTAAGATTCGCCCGACCTGCCGCCGTACGGCTCGATCAACTCCAGATTGTTGAAGTCATCCAAAAAGCTCGCCCAAAACGCGGCCAGGTACACGCCTCGAGCCGCAGCCGCTGCATGACTGGTTCGTCCGGCGCTCGGATACTCGTCGTCGACGACGAACCTGGCATCGTCAAAGCCGTACAGACGAACCTCGGGCGGCACGACTTCCGTGTCGAGACCGCCAGGAGCGGTCAGGAAGCTCTGGCCGAGTACACACGCGTCCGCCCAGACCTGGTGCTGCTCGACCTTGGACTGCCTGATATGGACGGGCTCGAGGTCATCCGAACGATCCGCGAACGCGCAAGTACACCGATCGTCGTGCTCTCGGCCCGCGAGACGGAGCGCGACAAGGTCACGGCGCTCGATCTTGGTGCGGACGATTACCTGACGAAACCCTTCGGGGTCAACGAGTTGTTAGCCCGGGTGCGGGTCGCCCTTCGCCACGCCGCACACCCGAGCAGCGGCAGTGAGCCGATCATCACGTTCGATGGACTCGAAGTCGACCTCGAGCACCGACGTGTCACGAGTGACGGAGCCGAAGTGCACCTGACGCCAACGGAGTGGGACCTACTGAAGCTGCTCATCTCTCATCCCGACAAGGTGTTGACCGATCGGATGATCACCGAAGCCGTCTGGGGCGCGAGCTACTACACCCAGGCCCACTCGTTGCATGTGTACATCGGTCGGTTACGCAAGAAACTCGACCGTGGAGACGGCGCGCGACGCTACATCGCGACGGAGCCGGGCGTGGGCTATCGCTTCGTCACGGCTGCGAACGACTAATCCGGATCAACCCATTCGCCCCGAACGTCTCACGGTGCGCATATTTTTGAGCTTTTGTTGACTGATTGCCTGGCGATGTTGACCCGTTGTTGATACGCCGCATCCGATAATGCGTTCGTGGCAACGATGGACGTCATGGACAGCCTTCGCGCGACACCGGCGCGGCCTGCACTCGGTCGCCTGGCGTGCGAGCGCCCGCTCCGTACCGCCGCGGCGACCCTGGCTGATTCAGGTGGACGCGAAATCCGCTCAACCACTGTTGTTGCCGCCGTTGGCGCGGACGATCTGGACCTTCTGCACAAGCTCGTGAATACGATCGCCAGCGAGTTCGGGATCCGTGCTGTCGTACGTGCCTACGCAGGCTCCTGCGCGGTGCGCTTCAGTTGGCCACTGATCTAGGGCGGCGCGATTTCGGCGTCTGAGCTTTGCCCTCAGGCAAGGCAGCGCAGCGGCCCGCCCGCCAACGCGACCACATCCATAAGGGCGGTACGCAGGTCAATGGGCGCGCCCGGTGCGGCTGCGTCGAGCTCAGCGTACGCGCGTCGAAGCCGCGCAGCCACTCGAGAGCACGCAGCGAACCGCTGACCGATCCCATCGGCACAAACGGCGTGCCACCCACACACAACAGATCACCGGTAAACATCACCGACTGTTCGGGAAGCCATACCACGACGTCATTGGTGGTGTGCGCCGGGACCGGCACCGCGTGCAGCCAACCAGAAAGCCGGTGTTATTGAGAAACCAGCTGCCGTCCGGCTGGATGTACGCCTAGACCCCTGGAACGACTTCCTCCACCCGCGCCGGGCCGACATCCACGTGCTCGGAGTGCGACGTACTCATTCGTGCACCCGGTGTGATGGCGCCGCGCGCTCGCGCAATGGGGCCATACCTTCGACCTCCCTCTCAACAACCTCCCCGGATCTGTTCCAGCCCCGCGGCCGCGCCCGCATACGTCTGGATGAACTGAAGGGCCACCTCGCGGTCGCGCCCGCGGGAGATGCCGCATTCCGACGCGATGCCGAACTCGGCCACGTAGTTTCTCGCCACGTTGATCCGGCGCAGCGTGCCGTCCACCCCGTCTTGCGCATGGACCAGCCCGAGGTACAACTCCGTCTCGCGCGCCAGCTGCAGATCACTCAGCGGCTGATAAAAGCCGTCGTCCGTCCGATCGATCGGCACAGGCATATGCATCCACGTGATCGGCCGCGCAACCGCGCCACTGATGAGATTCGCCATTTCCACCATCTTGCTAGCGTCCGTCGGCTGGACGAAGTGCTTGGCGTCAAGATCGCCATAGCACAGATGGAACCCGAGCTCCACGTCCGACGGAACTGCTCCGCCCAATCGCGCGAAGTTCGCCTCGAACACCTGCCGCATGCCAGGAAACGATGGATTGGTCGGCCAGCGGCCATCCCAGCTGATCATCTCGATACATACGTCCCATTGAATGGCGAGGTCCTGGTGGGGGATGGCCTGACAGATACGCTCCACCTCGCGCAGCATTGCGCGTTCGTACGCCGGATAGACTTGCTGTGCATCCGGCTGCCGCACGAATGGATTGACGACGGCCCACGGGGTGGGCAAGGATACCTGAAATCGCACGCCCGCCGGAATCTGGCCCGCGGCGCGTGCGTTGAGAAAATCTTCGTAGCCGGGACGCGCCTCGCGATAGTACCCCAATTCACCGAAGTGGACGTCCTCCGGTTTGACGCCATCCGCCAGCCTGAGTGGTACCTGGCCCTCGCCGATTGGCGTCAACGCGGGATTGGCGCGCAGTACGGGAATCTGCCAGCTGATCCATAACCGTCTGCCGCCAGGCTCGCCGTCGGGAACGCGCTTCAGATACCGGCCGCACCTGGTGCCGATCGCGGCAAACACGTCCTCCGGCGAGTCCAGGGCCACGCTACCGACAAAGTGAACACTGACCACGATTCATCCTCCTGAAGTGCTTGTGCCCCCCGAACAACCTTTGCAACAACTCCAGGGTACCTGCCTGAATCCACGCATCGCCTTCCGGAAGTCGATCGCGTGCGCTGCCAGGCTGACTCTTGCTCTAGCAGGGTGATGAAGAATTGTTCGGCGGACGTTTTGGCACAGCGGAGATGGTCCGTAGTGGGTTAGGGAAGGCCTCCGAACGTTGTCGCCGATTGCTGACCTGCGGTGCCGATCATGCGGCCGTAGGGTGTGGCGTTATTAATCGGGCCATGCGCACCAGGTTGTACGCCGCTGCCACGAGGTAGCCCGCCAG
>JAFAPL010001142.1 GCA_019247135.1 Chloroflexota bacterium
GAGCGTGCTGACCGTCGGGGTCCTCTTCGTTGTTGCGGTCGGGATGTATTCAACCGGTGCGATCAATCGTGTGGTCGATCAGGTCATCGGGCTTCCGCGCAGCCTTGGCGCCGCGTTCGCCAAGATGCTCCCATTCGTCAGCATCTCAAGTGCCTTTCTGAACAACACGCCGCTGGTGGCCATGATGGTGCCCGTCGTGCGCGACCTGGCGCGTGGGACCGGCTTGCCTGCCTCGAAGCTATATTTGCCGGTTAGTTTCGCCTCGATTCTCGGGGGCGCGGCGACGCTGATCGGGACCTCGACCAACCTCATCATTGCCGGCATGGTGGCCGAACAACTGGCTGTCAATGCGACCGGCGCGCCGCCGATGCGGCAAGTCAGCTTCTTCGATCCGGCGTTGGTGGGCGTTCCCGCCGCGGTGGTCGGACTGGTGTTCATGACGTTGATCGGCTCGCGAATTCTGCGGTCGGATTCTGGCACCAGCAGAGGCGACAACTTCCGACGCGTGTACCGCGTTGAGTTTCAAGTCAAGGCTGGTGGTCCACTCGTCGGCAAGAGTCTCCAGGAGGCTGGTCTGACCGGGTCCTCAGGTTTGCCCCTCCTGAACTGGCAGCGCGCTGACGGGTCGGACGTGGACCCCGCAACGGGGACGCTCGAGGGCGATGATCGACTCGCGTTCTGCGCCGACACTGAAGCTGTCGCGGGTCTGTGGTCGAGAGCGGGCCTTGTGCCGCGCTCCGAGCTGCGGTTGCCGTCTGAGAGCACGTTCAATGGCCTCGAGCGTTTCAATGATTCGCTGGTCGAAGCGGTCATTTCGCGAGGCAACCCAGCCGTTGGCCGCACGGTGTGCCAGATTCCCGTCGAGTCCGGCTTCGAGGTCGACATGCAGTTGATTGGCGCGTCGCGTGACGGCCGTCCAACAGGTGCGCTCGACAATGAAACGCTGCGCCCGGGCGACGTCGTCGCGCTGGAAGTAGCCCCTGGATTTTTCTTCGCCGAACGACGGCAGGAACAATTCCTACTAACCAAACGCCTGACGGGGGTCAGGCTCCCACGTACGGAACGAGCAACTGTTGCGCTGGTCATCACCGCGGCAATGGTGGCGGTCGCCGCGATCGGCATTATGAGCATGCTCAACGCGGCACTGCTGGCGGTAGCTGCAATGCTGATTTTCGGTTGTGTCAGCTACCAGGCCGCGTTCAAGAGTGTCGAGTGGGATACTCTGGTTGTACTTGCCTGCGCCATCGGTCTCGAGGCCGCGATCACCGCCAGCGGGCTCTCAGCCGCCATCGGGAGTACCATGGCGGACCTGGCGGGGGACAACCCATACGTTGCGTTGGGCGTGGTGTTTGTGGGCGCGATCGTGATGACGAACCTGATCACCAACGCGGCGGCCGCCGCCTTCATGTTCCCAATCGCGCTGTCGGTCGCGACGGCGCTTCAGGTCAATTTCATGCCGTTCGTGATCGTTCTGATGCTGGGTACGTCGTATGCGTTCATCAATCCAGCTGGCTACCAGACCAACCTGATGGTGTACGGGCCTGGAGGATACACATTCGGCGACTTTGCACGGATTGGCATCCCGCTCACGATAATCGTTGGCGTGGTGGCGGTGGCGCTGGCACCGATTGTATTCGGCTTCTGAAAGCAGGTTGTGGAGAACACCGCGACGGCTCCATCCGGTCGGCCGCCACGGCCAGGAAGATCAGGCGAGAATGCGTTTCATCCGACTCCGGTGGTGACGTCGTGCTGCAAACTCCACGTCGCGACCTGGACCCGGCTGCAAAGTCCGAGCTTGGTGAGGATGTGGCTGACATGTGCCTCGGCTGTCTTTTTGGTAATGACGAGCTCCTCGGCAATATCTCGATTGCTGCGTCCATCGGCAATGAGTCGCACGACCTCACGCTCACGCTGCGACAGCGTCTCGGCATACCGTTCGCTGGCGTTGCGTACGGGAGCGCTGAGCGACGCTTGAGCGGGTTCCGCCTTCACTCCCACCTGGACCTTGATCCGTGCGGACTCGGCGCGAGGGCGCGCACGCGCAAGCTCGCCAGGCTCTTCAAGTAGCTCGCGAGCATACTGGCGCACGTGCGCGTACAGGGAAAAATGCGTGACCGAATTGGACTCCGCGCACCGCAGCACGGATTGCCCGACCAACCGGTCGATCGCGGGCACCAGGTGCTGGGGAGGCAGGTCGTCGCCGGCACACGCCGCCGCGGCATCTGCCAGCGTGAAGCCATCCTCGAGGACGGACAATCGTCGCAGCACGCGTTGTTCGCGATCGCCCAGCAGCGCGTAGCTCCATTCGACTGACGCGCGCA
>JAFAPL010000001.1 GCA_019247135.1 Chloroflexota bacterium
CAACCCACTCTGGTCCCCGTGGCCGACCATCGTCACGATCCACGACGTGATTCAGTTCGTGCTGCCCGAGTACGCCTGGCGCAAGATCAGTCGCGTCTACTTCAGCATTGTGTCGCGGAGCGCCAGGCGCGCCGACGCGATCATCACCGTCTCTGAACGCAGCAAGCACGACATCGTCAAACTGCTGCGACTTTCTCCGGACCGCATCCACGTCATCAGCAACGCCGTGGACGACAGTCTGTTCCCGGTGCGCGACCCCTGGCTACTCCAGGGAGTCCGCGAGCGCTATGCGATCGGGCCGCGGTTCGTGCTGTACTTCGGCGGTTTCGATATGCGGAAGAACGTGCCGCGTCTGATCGAGGGATATTCGAGGTTGCCCGAAGCGCTTCGACGCGAGTACCAACTCGTGATCGCCGGTCGATATCAGCACCTGGGGCATCCGTTGTTCCCTGATCCTCGTCGGACCGTGCAGAGTCTCGGACTGGATGGCAGCGTCATCTTCACGGGTCAGATCCGCGAACAGGACAAGGCGCCGCTGTACAGCGCCGCGACCGCCTTCGCATTCCCCTCTCTGTACGAAGGCTTCGGCATGCCGGTCCTCGAAGCCATGGCGTGCGGTACCCCCGTACTCACGTCCAATCGCTCGGCGTTGCCGGAAGTGGCGGGCGATGCTGGCCTGCTGGTCGATCCGTACGACACGGAAGCCATTTGTGAGGGCCTGGCTCAACTCCTCGAGAACCAGTCGCTGCGGGAAGAGCAGTCCAGCCGAGGTCTGGAGCGCGCGCGGCGTTTCACCTGGCGCCAGGTAGCCGAGCAGACCCTGCGCGTCTACCACGAGGTTCTGAATCGGCCGCACGCGGCGGTGGACAGTCGAGCGTCCGCGACGACGTGACCGGTGTGTGAAGGTCCTTGTTGTCTCGAAAATCCTGCTGGTTGCCGCATACCGCCAGAAGCTCGACGCCATCGCGGCTCAACCCGGCGTAGATCGGCTCGTCGCGCTCACGACGCCCGAATGGCACGAGCGCGGTGGGCGGACGCTGCGTTTCGAACGCTCAGACACACACAGCGCGTATGACCTCCGCGTCGAGCCCATCTGGCTGAACGGCAGTTATCACCTGTTCTTCTGGCCGACCCTCGGGCGCGTCATGCGTGAGGTCCGGCCCGACGTCGTTCATCTGGACGAAGAGCCGTACAATCTTGCGACCGCGCACGGCAGCTTGATGGCGCAGCGCACGGGAGCGAGGTCCTTGTTCTTCTCCTGGCAAAACCTGCTGCGCCGATACCCGCCACCATTCAGCTGGTTCGAGCGTGGCGTGTACCAACGCAGCGCGTTTGCTCTCGCTGGCAGCAGCGAAGCCTTATCCGTACTGCACGCCAAGGGTTATTGCGGTCCTGCGAGTGTGGTTCCTCAGTTCGGAGTGGACCCTGAGTTGTTTGCGCCTGGCGACTCCGTCCGCTGTGACCCGCCCGTCATTGGATTCATCGGTCGACTGGTGGAAGAAAAGGGCGTGTTCGTGCTGCTGGACGCACTTGCGAATCTTGGCGGTGATTGGCGGCTGCACGTCATCGGGAGCGGTCCGCTCGAGCCGTTCGCACGTCAACGCGCCGAGCAGCTGGCGTTCTCCGAGCGCGTGACGTGGGAGCGCGGTGTTCGGTCCACGGAGATACCTGGGCGGCTCCGCGGCTTCACCGTGCTGGTTCAGCCCTCGCTCACGAGAAGACACTGGAAAGAACAATTCGGTCGGGCCGTGATGGAGGCAATGGCGTGCGGCGTACCCGTCGTGGGCTCGGATTCAGGTGAAATCCCGAACGTGATCGGCGACGCGGGCATCGTGGTTCGTGAAGACGACCGACCAGCATTACGCGATGCGCTGCGCCGGATCCTGAATGACGCCGAACTGCGCGACGAGCTCAGCCGACGTGGCCGCGAGCGGGTTCTGCGGCGGTTTACACACGCGCGCATCGCCGAAGCCACGGTCACTGCGTATCAAACTGCGCTGTACAATTCCGCCACCTGAGGGGACGCAGCTGCCCGGCAGTCGAGGGGTCATCGCCGCGGCGTGACTGTGCCATCTCTCGACCCACAGGAGGCAGAGGGCCCATGAGACGACTCGTGTATCTGACCGCGGCGCTTGCGCTGCTGGTGCCCGCGGCGGCGCTGCCCGTCCACGCGCAGCAGGCGAGCCAGGCCATCACGGTCAATACCCTGCAAGGCGAACCTGACAACATCGACCCGAACCGCAGCAGCTTTGCCACGGAAGCGGCAGTCATCCGCCAGGTTTTCCAGCCGTTGTTGCGCTTCGATCAGAATCTAACGCCTCAACCCGCGGCGGCTGAGAGCTACGACGTTTCGCCGGACGGCAAGACGTATACGTTCCATCTGCGCCCGGACGGAAGGTGGAGTGACGGCCAGCCCGTCACTGCTTCTCAATTCGAGTACTCGTGGAAGCGCATCCTGGATCCAAAGCTCGCCGCCGAGTATGCCTCCTTCTTCGTCGACGCGGGCATCGTCGGCGCCGACGATTACAACTCGGGCAGGGTCACGACGCCTGACAACGTGGGCGTCCGCGCGCTGGACGACCTGACCCTCCAGATCGACCTGAGCCAGCCGTTCGGTCCGCTGCCTGATCTCGCTGCGCTGTGGGTAGTCGCACCTGAACGTCCGGACATCATCAACGCCAACCCGGATAGCTGGACCCAGGATCCGTCAACATACATCGGGAACGGCCCATTCAAGATGAGCGAATGGGTCCATCAGGACCACATCACGCTCGTACCAAACCCGAGTTACACCGGCACTTCTTTATGGCCCATCCCGACGCTGCAGCAAATCACGTTCATGATGGTCGAAAACGGCGAGGCCGATTACGCCGCCTATTTGAACAACGAGCGCGATTGGACGTTGGTGCCTGACTCGGACGTCAATGCGGTCTCGAACGACCCGACTTTGTCGCAGCAGTCAGTCCGCTACAACGAGCTGACGACATTCTGGGTGGAGATCAACAACGCGAATAAACCACTCGACAATCCGAACGTTCGCAAGGCGCTCGCAAAGGCCATCGACCGTCAGGCTCTGATCAACGATGTCGCCGCTGGAGTTGGTCTGCCGTCCACCAGCATCATCCCGCCTGGCATGCCTGGTTACCAGGAGGGCCTTGGCCAGGACCTGAGTTTCGATCCGGAGGGGGCGCGGAGCTTGTTGGCCCAAGCCGGGTACCCGAACGGTCAAGGTTTCCCGAGCCTGCAATATACGTTTGCGGCTACGACCGCCAATCAGCGGCGCGCGGAGTTCCTGCAAGCCCAGTGGAAGCAGAACCTGAACATCAACATTCAGCTCAACTCGATGGAGACCAAGGCGTATCAGGCCGCGTTCAAAGCCAAGCAATACGATCTCGGCTTCGGCGGCTGGGGTGCCGATTACCCCGACCCGCAGGACTGGTTCGGCACGTTGTTCAGCTGCAAAGGTGGAAACAACAAATACAACTACTGCAACCCGCAGTTCGATCAGCTGATCGCGCAGGCTGACACCGGGACTGACCTGAACCAGCGCGTCGCGCTGTACAACCAGGCTCAGACCCAGTTGGTCCAGGACGCGCCCGTGGCGCCGCTGTTCGTGCGCGGTCGCATGGTCGTGGTCAAGCCCTGGGTGCAGTCCGTCAGTGGCGGGCCGCTGATGATTACGCCGCAGGACGACTACCCGGGCGATCTCTTCCTCGACATGGTCCAGATCGCGCCACACTGACGAACTCTCTCTCGACAGCAGCGCAGCATGACTCGCTACATCATCCGACGGGTGCTGTGGCTCGTGCCTGTGCTGCTGTTCGTCTCGCTGATCACCTTCACGTTGATGCACATCACGCCGGGTGGTCCGTGGGATCGAGAAAAAGCCGTCTCGCCGCAGGTCGTCGCCAACCTCAACGCCAGATACAACCTGGATAAGCCCGCCTGGCAGCAGTACCTGATCTACATCGCAGGCGTCCTGCATGGAGATCTGGGCCCGTCGTACACATACCAGGACCGCAGCGTCACCCAGATCATCCTCGGCGGCCTGCCAGCTACGGCGTCTCTCGGTGTCCTGGCCGCGCTCGTGGCGGCGTGCGTGGGCATCCCGCTCGGGACCTTTGCGGCGATGCGCCAGAACACGCCACTGGACTATTCGGCCCTCGGATTCGGGACTGTCTTCGCGAGTGTGCCCACATTCGTGCTTGGATTTGTCCTGATCATCGTCTTCGCACTCACACTCCACCTGGTCCCGACCAGCGGATGGGGCAAGCCAAACCAGTACGTCCTGCCCGTGCTCACGCTCGGCCTCAATCAGGCGGCTCTGCTCACACGCATCACCCGCGCAAGCGTGCTCGACGTCAGCCGACAGGACTTCATGCGGACAGCCCGGGCGAAAGGTCTCCGCGAATTCGTCCTGGTTCAAAGGCACCTGCTCAAGAACGCGCTGATCCCGGTCATCACCGTTCTCGGACCGGTGCTTGCGTTCC
Source organism: Chloroflexota bacterium (assembly GCA_019247135.1). The sequence goes on from JAFAPL010000001.1 coordinate 4,491, forward strand.
TGCTGGTCGGCTCACTGGTCGTCGAAAACATCTTCAACGTCCCAGGCGTAGGCAGGCTGCTGGTCCAGGGCATCAGTCAGCGCGACTACTCGCTGATCATGGGCTCGACGCTTCTGTACGCGTTCGCCATCGCGGTGCTCAACCTGATCGTCGACATCGCGTACGCCTTCATAGATCCGAGGATTACGTACCGCTAGATGGCCACGGTCTCGACGACGACGACCCGTCTGCCCGGCCGCCCGGCTGTCGCGGATGCGCAGGCCCCGCGTCGGACCTCTCGGGGCTTATGGCAGGACGCCTGGCGGCGTCTGCTCGAGAACAGGATGGCGGTTGCGGGCCTTGTCTTCATCGTCGTGATGATCCTCGTGGCCCTCCTCGCGGACGTGATCTCGCCATATGACCCGAACCAGCTCTTTCCAGGGACTTCCTACGCCAGACCCAGCATGCAGCATTTGATGGGCACGGATGACGTCGGTCGGGACGTGCTCAGTCGGTTGATCCACGGCGCGCGCGTGTCTCTCTCCGTTGCCATCTTCGTGCAGGTCTTGATCCTGACACTCGGCCTGTTGGTAGGCGGCACGGCTGGCTATTTCGGCGGCCGCATCGAGAACCTGCTGATGCGGTTCACCGACGTGTTTTATGCCTTCCCCGACCTATTGTTCGTGATCATCATCACCGCCGCGCTCGGCGCGAGCATCTTCAACATCTTTCTTGCCATCGGCCTGGTGAACTGGACGGACCTGGCGCGGCTCGTCAGAGGCCAGATGGTGTCATTACGCGAACGCGAGTTCGTTCACGCGGCCAAGTCCCTCGGCGCGACGCCGCCGCGGATCATCACTCAGCACCTGCTGCCGAACGCGGCCAGCCCGGTCATCGTGCGTCTGACGTATGGCGTGCCGCAGGCAATCTTCACCGAAGCCGTATTGAGCTTCATCGGGCTCGGCATTCGTCCGCCCCAGGCGAGCTGGGGCCAGATGATCGAACGTGGGAATCAGGCCATCTTTTCGGCGCCGCACATGGTCATCTTTCCCGCCATGGCGATCGCGCTGACCATGCTGGCTTTCAATTTCCTGGGCGACGGCTTACGCGACGCGCTGGACCCGCAGAATACGCGCTAATTGCCGTCGCCCGGCGGGTACCCTGACCGTGATGCGATTTCTTTGCGTCCTTGCGCTGTTCGGGGTGCTGATTGGTACACCAGCAGCGGCACAGACGCCCGGTCCGCAACCGGGGCCAATCGCGCCAGGTGCAAAGACGGTGACCATTGCGCTCGCCAGCGAACCCGACCGCCTGTATGCCCCGCAGACCATCGAAGGCCAGCTCGCGGCAAATCTCGTCTTCGACCCGCTCGTCGGACTGAACGACAACATGCAGCCCTACGCTGTCCTGGCGGCGAACATCCCGAGTCCCGACAACGGCCTCGTCCAGCTCAGCGGCGAAGGCGGTGACCGACGCTACGTCGTGACCGTGCCGCTCAAACCCGGCGTGACCTGGAGCGACGGGCAGCCCTTCACGGCGGACGACGTCGTCTACACCTGGCAGCTCATGATGAATCCAGAGTCCGGCTACGTCACGGGCGTGGAAGACAAGCTCAAGAGCGTCGACAAGGTGGATGACCTGACCGTCCGCTTCACCTATCTGTCAGCCAATGAGGCGCGGGTGCTCGATCCTGACCGCTACAAGAACCAGGGCAACAACCCGATCATCGATCCGCTGTACATGTTCGGCCTGTACGACGCGCCGGCCATCTACCCGCAGCACATCCTGCGTCAGATCGTCGGCGACGACCCACGTCACAACGAGCAGATCAGCACGCTGGAGACATCCGACTTCGCGCGCAACCCGGTTGGCACCGGGCCGTACGTCCTGTCGAGCTGGGATCCTGGCAACGCGCTCACCTTCGTTGCTCGATCCGCACCGCTGCCACAGCGACTGTCGCAACCTGCGATCGGCACCGTCAGCCTGCGCATGATGCCCGACAAGAATGACAGCCTGACGGCACTCACGGCTGACCAGGTCCAGGTGATCGCCCAGGATTCGCTCGATCCGAACGACGCGCCGGTGCTCGATAGTCTCGTCGGCGCGCAGGCGCGCTATACGCCGGGCAATGCCTGGGAGCACCTCACGTTCAACTTCGAGAACCCGGCTCTCGCCGATGCGGCTGTGCGCCAGGCGTTCGGGCATGCGATCAACCGGCCTGGGCTGAACGACTCGGTCCTGGCGGGCAAAGCCGAGGTAGCTTTCAACCAGGTGCCGTCCTGGTCGTGGGCATTCAGTGCCGATCTGCCACACCTCGACTACGACCCGGGCCAGGCGAACGCGCTGCTGGACAAGGCCGGCTGGACCAAAGGCGCCGACGGCATCCGCGCCAAGAACGGCAAGCGGTTGAGCTTCAAGTACTGGAGCACCCCGGCGAGCTTCCGCTCCGCGTTGATGGGCGCCATCAAAAGTCAGCTGGCGCAGGTCGGGATCGAGATGAACATCGATACCGTCCCAAGCTCGGCCCTATTTGACACGTCATCCTCGCCCTCAGATAAGGCGCTCGTCAGCCGACAGTTCGACGTGGTGGAGTTCGCCTGGGTCAGCAGTTACGACCCGGGCGTGGACGCCGTCTACAACATGCACAGCTCCAGCATCCCGTCCAAGTCCAACGGGTACGTCGGCGGCAACTTCGGCGGCTACAAGAACGATCGCAGCGATCAGTTGCTCGACCAGGCCTCTCAAAGCATCGACCCAGCGTTTCGAGCGACCGCACTCAAGGAGGCGCAGAAGATCTGGCAGTCTGACTTGCCGGTCCTGCCGCTCGTACTGCGACCGATTACGACCGTGACCAGCAGCCGCTTGATGAATTTCCATCCGACGCCCGCGCCCGCCGGCGAGACGTGGAACATCGAGCAGTGGGACCTCACTGCGCCGCCGGCGAGCTGACGACCGCGTGCGGCTGTTCTTCGCAATCGAGCTGCCGGCTGATGTCCGTGCGGCGTTAGGCCGCTTGCAGCCGCACGACGACGGCACCGCCTATCGCTGGGTCGACCCATCGTTGATGCATGTCACACTCGCATTTCTCGACGAGCAGCCGGAAGATCTGCTTCCGAAACTCGAGGCGATCGCCACGCAGGCGGCAAGCGGCTCCCAGGCGGCAACATTGCGGCTCGGCGAAGCAGGATCCTTCGGTTCACGGCGCGCGCCACGCGTGTTCTGGATCGGACTCAGCGGCGACACCGATGCGCTGCACGAGTTGCAGCAAAGGCTCGCCGGGGCATTGCGTGGGGCTGGCATCACGCTCGAGGATCGACCTTTCAATCCCCACATCACGCTGGCTCGGCGGCGCGAGCGTGCGGCTGGCACGACGCCCGACTGGCCACCGCCACACGTTGAGCATCCCAGCTTCCCGATGAACGAGTTGACACTGTTCCAGAGTCGACTGAGCCCGCGCGGGCCAACGTACACGGCCGTGTTTCGTGCACCATTGTCGAACAACTGAAAACCGGCGCCGACCACATGCAGCAGGGAGAATCCAGAGCAATGGATTGGAAGCTCGAAGTAGTCGTCGTACCTGTTTCCGATGTCGACCGCGCCAAACACTTCTACGCCGACCAGGTCGGTTTTCACCTTGACGTCGACCGACAAATCAGCGACACGTTCCGCGTCGTGCAGCTCACACCGCGAGGTTCGGCATGTTCGATCACGCTGATGAGCAGCACGACCGAGATGGCCCCCGGCACGCTCAAGGGACTTCAGCTCGTCGTGTCCGATGTGGACGCCGCACACAAGGAACTCGTGGAGCGGGGCGTCGACGTCACGCCGGTGCGGCACATCGAGAACGGAGAGTGGCAGGACGGGCATGGCGAGCCGTGGAACTCCTTCATCTTCTTCAGCGACCCCGACGGAAATAGTTGGACGGTTCAGGAAAAACCAGCCGAATAGGGAAACACACCAGGTTCACAGGTTCATAAGAGGCACGTTGACCGCTCGACGTGCCTGCGCGTATAGTCGCCGACTAACAGACGAAAAAGACGTTGACCAGGACGAGTACGCGTCCGGGCGAGCTCAGAGAGCCGGGCAAGGTGTGAGCCGGTGCTTCGCCAGACGACGGAATGGACCTGCGAGTCGCTCCCCGAACCCGTTCAGGCAGTAGGCGGAGACGGACAGAGCTCCGTTATCCAGGCTCAGGGTGTAAGCCGCCCCGCGGCGGCCGCGCCTGACTGAGGTTGCCAGATGCGGCAACGAACCAGGGTGGTACCACGAGACCGAGCCTCTCGTCCCTAGCGGACAAGAGGCTCGTTTGCTTAATCAAGCTCGAAGGAGTACCCCCAGCATGGCCCAACGGACAAACGGTGCAGTCCCTCGTCGCAAGCGACTGCTCACCGGCTTGCGACCCACTGGCAAGTACCACCTGGGCAACTACATCGGCACATTCGAAAAAGACCTCGAGCTGCAGAACAGTGGCGAATACGAGTGCTTCTTCCTTGTCGCCGACTACCACGCGCTAACCACCGGCTACGAGAACGCCAATCTGATCGGCGACGACATTCGCGAGGGCGTCCTCGATTTTCTCGCGGTGGGCATCGATCCAAAGAGATCGACGCTGTACGTGCAGTCGCTGATTCCAGAAGTCTCCGAGCTGTTCCTGCTGTTCACCATGCTGGTGAGCGCGAACCGCGCCCAGCGGATCCCGACGCTCAAAGAACAGATCCGTGATCTCAAGCTCGAGAGCGCCTCACTCGGCTTGCTGGAATATCCGGTGCTGCAGGCGGCCGACATTCTGATGGTGCGCGGCGAGGTAGTGCCCGTCGGCAAGGACCAGAGCTCGCACATCGAGCTCACGCGTGAGGTCGCGCGGCGTTTCAACCAGCTCTACGGCGAGGTGTTCCCCGAGCCGGCGTACATCGAGTCGCGCTTCCCCGTGCTACCGGGCACCGACGGACAATCGAAGATGAGCAAGTCGATCGGCAACACGATCCTGCTCTCGGACGACGCCGACACGGTCCGCAAAAAGGTGATGTCCATGTACACGGACCCGACCCGCCTTCGCGCGACCGATCCAGGCCACGTCAAGGGCAATCCGGTGTTCACCTACCACGACGCCTTCAATGAAAACGTCGAGGAAGTGAGGGACCTGAAAGCCCGCTACACGAAGGGCAAGGTGGGCGACGTCGAAGTCAAGCGCAAGTTGGCTGACGCGTTGAATCGATTCCTCGATCCGATCCGCGAGCGACGTGCCGAGTACGAGCGTCAGCCGAATCTGCTCGAGGACATCCTGGCCGACGGCAGCATCCGCGCGCGCGCCGAAGCGCGCGAAACGCTGGACCTCGCGCGCCAGGCAATGGGCCTCAACTATTTCTCGTCCGCGCGCGCTCGCGTCCAGGCCGCGCTGGGACCGGTACGCTCGTGAGCTCGACCGTAGCGCCAGACCTGGCGCAGCTCGGCGCGATGGCCTCCAGGTATCGGTACGCGCCAATCTACCGCGAGGTCCTGGCCGACGTGGAGACACCCGTCTCGGCGCTCCTCAAGCTCGGTGCCGGTCCCGGCAGCTTCCTTCTGGAGAGCGTGGAGGGTGGCGAGTTCGTCGCGCGCTACTCCTTCGTCGCGGCTGGCCTGGAACGCTCGCTGGCCATTTATGACGACACGGCGGTGTATACGGGTGCGGAGGGTACAGCCGAGCTGAGCTATACGGACCCCCTGGAGCTCATTGATCGGCTGGTCGCACGCGAGGGCGTCGCGAGGCTGCCCGGGTTGCCACGCTTCGGCGGCGGCGCAGTCGGCTACCTGAGCTATGAGCTCGCCCGCAAGTTCGAGCCACGCGTCCCGGTTGCAGCCAACGACGCGCTGGGGCTGCCGCTCGCTCGGCTGATGATGGTCGACACGCTGCTGGTGTTCGATCACCTGCGGCGGACCATAAAGGCAGTTACGTACGTACCACTGACCGAGGATTTGCCAACTGATTACCGGCGGGGCTGCGACCGACTCGACGACCTGCTGGAGCGGCTGCGGGCCGGGTCGCACTCGGTCGGACTTGAAGACGCGCCCGGTCGGTCACTGCCGAGCGGGGTCACCAGCAACACGACCCAGGCCGAGTACGAGGACATGGTCATTCGTGCCAAACAGGCCATCGCCGCCGGCGAGTGTTTTCAAATCGTGCCTTCGCAGCGGCTGTCCGTGCGCACGAACGCCTCGCCCGTCAGCCTGTATCGGGCGCTTCGATCGATCAATCCGAGCCCGTATATGTATTTCCTCAACTTTGGCGACCACCAGATCGTCGGGGCGTCACCAGAGCTCCTGGTGCTGGTCGAAGACAGGCAAGTCACGCTGCGGCCAATCGCGGGCACGATGCCGCGCGGCGCAACAGCCGAAGAGGACGAGGCCATCGGTCGTCGTCTACTCGCGGACGAGAAAGAACGCGCCGAGCACATCATGCTGGTCGACCTGGGGCGCAACGACGTTGGCCGCGTCGCCGAGCCAGGCACCGTGCATGTGCCACGGTTGATGGAGATCGAGCGCTACTCGCACGTCACGCACATCGTGTCCGAGGTGCTCGGCACCCTCCGAGATGGTCTGCGGCCGATCGACGCGCTGAGGGCGGCATTCCCCGCGGGCACGTTGACGGGTGCGCCCAAGATACGCGCGATGGAGATCATCGCGGAGCTGGAGTCGGATCGAAGGGGCGCGTATGGCGGTGCGATCGGCTTCTTCAATCGCGATGGCGACGTCGAAACCGCAATCACGATTCGCACGCTCGTGTTGAAAGACGGCGTAGCGCACATTCAGGTCGGCGCGGGCATCGTGGCCGATTCTGACCCGCCGACCGAATACCAGGAAACGCTGAACAAAGCGAACGCAGTGCTCGCCGCCGTGGCGGAGGCCGAACGAATGCAAGGTATGAGCTCGCCCGCGCGACTGGAGGCCGTCGCGTGACCCCCCACGTACTGCTGATCGATAACTACGACAGCTTCACCTACAACCTCTACCAGTATCTGTGCGAGCTCGGCGCTCGAGTGACCGTGGTGCGCAACGACGCGATCACCGTCGACGAAGCGCGCGCCATGCAGCCGGACTGCATCGTGATCTCGCCAGGACCAGGCGTGCCTCGAGACGCGGGCATCTCGATCGAACTGATCCGCGCACTGGGTCCGTCGACGCCGACCCTCGGGGTGTGCCTCGGACATCAGGCCATCGCCGAAGCGTTCGGGGGTGAAGTTGTGCGCGCACCCGAGCTCATGCACGGCAAAGCCTCCCCCGTGCACCACGACGGTCGGGGCGTACTGGAAGGAATCCCGAGTCCCTTCTCGGCCGTCCGCTACCACTCACTGTGCGCGGCACCCGAGCGGGTGCCCGATGTGCTGGAAGTCACGGCCCGCACGGACACGGGCGTCATCATGGGCGTGAAACACCGCGAGTACCCCGTCCATGGCGTGCAGTTTCATCCCGA
>JAFAPL010000882.1 GCA_019247135.1 Chloroflexota bacterium
CTCGAATGTCACGGGGACGAAAGCGGGCCAACTGTTCAGCGGTCGGCCGCCAACGTTGATCGGGAGAGCGACGGCGTGGACGAGGAACTGCATGCCATATCCGGTTATCGCGCCGATAGTGCCTGCCGAGATTGCAATCAGCGGCACCGCTCTTGGCCGGAATCCGATGGCATCGCTGAGACCCTCTACAGGAAACGGCGAGTACGCATCCATTGCTCGGTAACCCGCGGCGTATGCAGCTCGGGCTGCCTCGAGCAGCTCTTGCGCCGAGTCGAACTCGGCCAGGACACCGTACAGCCGTGGTGCTTCGTATTCAGATTCCTCCAGCCCGCGCCGAGCCGCGATGACAGCCATATGGTCAGCCTCGTCGTCCGAGCCAGAGCTCGCGCAGCATGCGCCGCATTTCGAACGCCGGAATCATCGGCAAGAAGCGAGCGAACAGGAACATCAGGCTGGTGAACAGTCCGAGCGTGCCAAACAGAAACGACCAGTCCCAGAAGGTTGGAGTGAACACACCCCAGCTCGACGGCAAATAGTCGCGCTCCAGGCTGCCCACGACGATCATGAAACGCTCCAGCCACATGCCGACGTTGATGACGATGGAAACCCAGAACAGCAGCCAGGGAGTCGTCCGCACGCGTTTGAACCACAGCATCTGGTTGACTCCGATGTTGCAGATGAGGACCAGCCAGTACCACAGCGCGTAGGGACCAAACGCCCTGTTCGAGATCAGCAGCAGCTCGAACTCGTTACCGCTGTACCAGCCCATGAAGTGCTCCAGCAGATACGAGTAGTCGACGACGAGACCAGTCACGAGTGTGAACTTCGCCATGATGTCGAGGTGACGGAGCGTGACGAAGTCCTGCAGATTGAAAGCCACCCGGAGCGGAATCGAGATCGTCAGCACCATCGCGAAGCCTGAGAACAACGCGCCAGCTACGAAATACGGAGGGAAAATGGTTTCATGCCAGCCCTGGACGATGCCCACCGCGAAATCCGTGCTGACGACGCTATGGACCGAGACGACGAGCGGAGTGGCGAGAGCGGCCAGGAGATAGTAGACCTGCTCGTAGCGGTGCCAGTGACGAGCCGAGCCGCGCCAGCCGAGCGCCAGCACGCCGTAGATGACCTGTTTGGTCCGGCCGGTCGCCCGATCGCGCACACTCGCCAGGTCGGGGACCATGCCGAGATACCAGAAGATCAACGAGACCGTGAAGTACGTGCTCACGGCGAAGAAGTCCCAGATGAGCGGACTCCGAAACTGCGGCCACACGTTCATCGTGGCCGGGTACGGCACCAGCCAGTAGAAGAACCACGGTCGGCCGAGGTGGAACAGCGGATATTGACCTGCCTGTATGACGGCGAAAATGGTCATCGCTTCGGCGAAGCGATTGATGGATGTCCGCCACTGCTGCTTCAGCAAGAACAGAATCGCGGAGATGAGCGTGCCGGCATGTCCGATACCGATCCACCAGACGAACGACGTGATCGCAAATCCCCAGGCCACGGGAATCATGACGCCCCACAGGCCGATGCCGATCGCGACGAGCGTTGCCATGCTGATGAGCAGGAGCGACACCAGCCCAAGCCCAATCGCGAAGCCGGTCCACCACACGTACCGGCCTTGCGGCCGCATGATCAGGTCGTCTATGCGATCGGTGATCGACCCGTAGGTATTCTGCGGTTCGAGCAGCGTTTCGAAGCCGTGCTCGAGAAATGGCTCACGCGCTTCTACTTGCGCCGTCACGCGTTGCCCATGGCTGGATTGGGATTCGGCACGGTCGCCAGGTACGTGGTCCGCGGCCGCGTGTTCAATTCGGCGAGCAGCGTGTAATTGCGCGGCGACCCTCGCTGACGCGCGACCTGGCTGTTCGCGTCGTTGAGATTGCCAAAGACGATGGAGTTGGTTGGGCACGCGGCTTGACAGGCGGTCAGTACTTCGCCGTCGGCAATGGGTCGATTTTCCTTCTCGGCCTGAATGCGTGCCACGCTGATACGCTGCACACAGTACGTGCACTTCTCCATCACACCCCGGCTGCGAACCGTCACCTGCGGATTGCGGAGCAGTTTCAGGGTCGGTGTCTCATAGTCCTGGAACTCGAAAAAGTTGAAGCGTCGCACTTTGTACGGGCAGTTATTCGAGCAATAGCGCGTGCCAACGCAGCGGTTGTAGACCATATCGTTCAGGCCTTCGGAGCTGTGAACGGTCGCGCCGACCGGGCACACGAGCTCGCAGGGCGCATTCTCACACTGCATACATGGCACGAGCTGATTCAGTACGCGTGGGTTTTGCTCGTCGCCGTCGTAGTACGTATCGACGCGCAGCCAGTGCATATCACGGCCGCGGCCGATCTGGTCGCGTCCGACTACGGGACTGTTGTTTTCAGCCTGACAGGCAACAATACAGGCATTGCAGCCAACACACTGGTTGAGGTCGATGACCATGCCCCAGCGGTTGTCCGGGTACGGGTAGGCCGGATACATGGACTCATCCGGCGGCTGGTGGCCAGTTACTTGCAGCTGATCCGGAGAAACCGTCACGACCAGCTCGTGGCCTTGCATCGACCAGTTGCCTTGTGTGGACACCAGGTGGTATCTGTCACCCGTCTTTGTTGCCTGCGCGTTCGCGACGGTCCAGAGCTCTGTAGAAACGCGCGGCACCCTGAACCCGACGTTATTCCCCGCCGAAGCGCCCTGCGTCCGGCCGTAACCCAGTGTGAGAGTAATAGAGTTGTCCGCCTGACCCGGTTGAATCCATACAGGCGCTCGCACGGTTCCCGCGTTCGAGCGAACCTCGACCACGTCGTCGGCGTTGACATTCAACTGACGCGCGGTCGCCGGACTCAACAGAGCGGCGTTGTCCCAGGTGATTTTGGTCAGTGGTCGCGGGAGCTCGAGAAGCCAGCCATTGGTCGCGTACTCGCCGTCATACAGCGCCGGGTCTGGCCGGATCACGAGTTCGAGTGCGCCCGTTGGCGCAGTGACTGACGTGTTTGCCGCCCAGTCAGGGCGCGGAGAAACGTTCACCGGCGGCGCAACCGAGTTCGCAACAATGCCGTCGCTGAGCGTTCGCCGCCAGAACGTCGAAAAATCGACACCAGTCTGCTGCGTCTCCCAGAAACCTCTCACGATGTCATGGCTGGAGGAGCCCGGCTGGTCGGTGAAGGACGCCAGCACTTCGTGCACGGAGTGCGCTTCGCCGTAAAGTGGTGCGATCAGGGGCTGCACGATCGTTGCCGTGCCGTCAAACGCACGTGCGTCGCTCCACATTTCGAGAGCGTGCAGCTCCGGGATCTGCCACTGGCACCGAGCGCTGGTCTCGTTCGCGAACAGACCGAGATGCACCGTCGTCCCGACCTGGGCAAGTGCGTCGGCAAACGGGATGTCCGCTGGCGCGGAATAGACCGGATTCCCGCCGAGAATCACGAGCAGCGCAACACGTCCCGCTTGCATGTCGCTGACGAGTGAACGCAGGGAGCTGACGTGGTCCACCGCGTCGAGCGCAACCGGATTGGAATAGTCCAGCGTGGTTCCGACGCTTCCCAGGGCGGCGTTGATCGAGTGCGCCAGGGCGTGCACGTTCGGGCTCTGAAACTCTCCGGGAATGACGAGTGACGTTCGGCCGTGCGCACGTAGATCGTTCACCAGATTGGTCAGCCATGCCTGGTCGACTTCCGTCGCCGGTGTCTGTGCCGCGCCAACATCGACGCCGAGCGCGGACGCAAGCGCAAATGCAAAAGGCTCGATCGCACCGGCGCCAAGGGGCAAGCGATGGTCCGCTACCGCGCCGAGGAGGGACGGTGTACTTTCGACGGCGTACACGCGGCTGAGAGCAGCGTTTTCGGGCCGTCGGCGGGACGCGAAATCGTGCATGTAGCGGAGCCGCCCCGGATCCCACGCGAGGACGTCCGAATCCAGAGTCAGTATCACGTCGGCGGCGTCAAAGTGGTAACGCGTCTCGACAGGCTGGCCGAACGCCAACTGCGCACCGGACATGGCAGCGTCCCGGTTGACGGGCTCCCACCAGTGCCACTGTGCGGCTGGGTACAGTTGCCCCAGCTGCGCTATCTGCGCGGCGAGCGTCGGAGACGTGCTGGAACCAGCGAGAAAACGGATGCCCTGTCCGCCACTGGCAGCCAGGCCGGCGACGGTCGCACGGATGCGCCTCTGAAACTCGGCCCAGGTATTGATCTGCCCATTGAACGAGACTGTCTGCGCGCGGCTGGGTTCATACAGCGTCAGGACCGAAGCCTGGCCGAAGGTATCCGTCGCGCCCAGACTCGCGGGATGCTGCGGATTGCCTTCGATCTTCGTCGGCCGACCGAAGTTACTTTCAACGAGAATACCGTTGGCGAACCCACTCTGCACGTGTGCGCTCGCGAAGAACAGCGGCTTGTTGGCCTGTTCCTGTTCGGGCTCGCGCACGTAGGGCACGATCTTGTCGCGGGGTGGTGCGCACGCGACCACGCCCGAGAGGGCCAATGACGCGCCAATCAACTCCAGGAAGCGTCGCCTCGTTACGCCATCGGGTTGCTCGGCCAGCGCACCCAGATACGCAGCTTGTCGGGTTGGGCGCACGTCGATCGGCTCGGTCATGGCACTATCGATGACATGTAGAGCAACTGATTTTCGACTGGATGTGGTAGAGCTGCACCAGTTGTTGTCCCAGCTCGTCCTGGTTAGCCGGCGGCTGCCAGGCCATGTTGAAGACCTGGTCTTGAGGTCGTACGAAACGGGCCGGGTCCTGATGACACTCCAGGCAGAAGCTCATCTGAAACGTCTGTGTCTTGTAGACGAGTGGCATCTCGTCGATGCGGCCGTGGCAGGTCGAGCAGCCGACGCCCTTCTGCACGTGGATGCTGTGATCGAAGTAGACGAATTCTGGCACGTTGTTGACGCGGTTCCATTGAATGGGGTTGCCGCTTTGGAAACTGTCGAACACCGGCTGCAGTGTCGGGCTCTGCGCCCACACTTCGGAGTGACAGTTCATGCACACCTGTGTGGGTGGAATACCCGCGAACGCGGCAGTCTCGACCGTGGTGTGACAGTATCGGCAATCGATACCGTCATCCATCACGTGGTGCTTGTGACTGAACGGTACCGGCTGGTCGACTGGTTTGCCGACATCCGTGACGTACGGCGAGCGCACGTAGAACTCGAGCACCGTGAACACCACCACCAATCCCAGAAGCGAGCCCCACAGGCTGACGCGAGCGAGGCTATTGGTTCGAGGGCTGAAAACCTGGGCCACCGGACGTACACCATTGTCAGCGGCGCGCCAGGGGCCGGTCTTGACGGCGGTCACAAAACTGAGCTTGGGTGTGGCAGGCGCGCGTGGTCGGCCCAATGCCGCTCGTGGATGCTCAGAATCCGGGCGGTCGAGTACGAACGCCGAGTTGTTGCACCGTGCAACGCCTGTGAGGTCTGAGGTCGACCTGCCTCGGCACACTTCTGGCGAAGCGCCTCGTGCGTGGGGATTGGCGCCAATCGACTCCTCGCCCGCGTGCAGACGAGGCAGGGCCTCCGAGTCGCATCCGCGTTCGAGTCGGTGCGTCTATCGCGCGGTCACATTCTGGCGTCCGCCGGCGGACGCCAGCAGCACGTATATTTTCCGTCTGGCTGCCTTATATCGGTGTTTGTCGAATTTGGACGTGGTCGTGGGGCATACGTCGGACTCATTGGTGCTGAGGGGTTTGCTGGCCTGCCGGTGCTGTTGCAGGCAGATCCGGTGCCACAACGACTCGTTTGTGAGATCAGCGGTGAGGCGTTGCGCATGCCTGCGGAACGCTTCGAACGGCTCGTGCGTCAGACGGTTGAGCTGCGAAACATCTTGCTCCACTACGCATGCATCCGGCTGTTCGAAGAGACGCACCACCTCGCGTGCATGGCGACCCACCCCGCGGCGCCGCGCGTGGCGCGGTGGTTGCTGATCACACGCGACCGGATCGGCTCCAATCATCTACCAGTCACGCATGAGTTTCTGGCGCAACTGCTCGGTCTGCGTCGGCCGTATGTGACCGGCATTGTGCGCGAGCTCCAGCAGGACGGACACATCACCTGCGAACGCGGCCGCATCACCATCGTGGACGAGGCAGGTCTGGCCTCGACCGCGTGTGAGGACTACCCGCAGCTCCGCTCCATGTACGAACCGATCTCCTGAACTTCTCCGGCTTGCAAGTGGCTACGGTTGCGCAGACAGTCGATCGACTTCTCTGCGGATACACTCCAGCAAGTCGCGATCCGAAGAGGACTCGATGGCGCGCAGCGAGTGCAGCACCTGGCGCAGTTGCCCCCGCCCCTGAGATCTGGATGCACCATGATTGCTCGCCTTGGCGCAAGCGACGCGGCTGCGCAGTTCCGCAACGGAGATCGTCGGAGCAATCTGGAGCAGCCCAGGCAGTGACGCTGGAGGCGCCTCGACCAGCACGACTGCTCGTGCAATGTCGATCGATCCCTCTTCGAGCGCATGTTTCAGTTCCGCGTGACCGTTGACGCGTAGCCAGCGCGAGATGGTCGACGCGTTGAATCCCGTCCGCCGACTGATTTCACGAACGCCGAGGCCGGTTGCCGCAAGTCGCTCGATGGTGCGCACCCGTTCGGCGGCCGACAGTTGCTCACGATGCAGATTCTCGAGTACGTTGAGCAGGAACGCTCGACCATCATCCGCCACCCGGACCGACGCCGGAATCTCGTGAATACCTGCCTGTTTCGCAGCCCGCAGACGACGAATCCCGAACACGACTTCGTAGCGTGTGCCTTTGGGTCGCACGCAGATCGGTTGGAGAAGACCGTCCTGTCGGACTGAGTCCGCAAGCTCACGGATGGCTTTGTCGGCGTACATGTGGCGAGAGTTCTGTGCCGCGGGAGGCTCGTCAATAGTGTCGACCGACAACCACACCAGCGCGGGTTTTTGAGCGCCATTCGATTTGTGGCGCAGCTCTTTTTCGCATGGCAGGACCTGACACAACTCGACATGTCGGCCGCATTTTGCGCAAGCGCGACGGCGGTCCACCTGAATGTCGAACTCGAGCCGCTCCGCGCAACCTCCGCACAGCGGGCCACGACTCCGAAGTCCGCATAGTCGGCATGAAGTAATGCTCGTATTGTTGCTATCTCTCTGTTGCATGGTGGATCTTTCTGTGCCGTTACGTGTGCGCTCCACGAGTTCGATGCGGCGGCCATGCCGTCGAATGAGGCCGGCGTTTTCGAGGCTGGCGAGACCGCGCGTGACCGATTCACGTCGAACTCCGATCTGATAGGCCAACTGCTGGTGCGACCAGCTTCGGGGCACCTGAGTCTCCGCGCCGGGCGCAATCTCCCGCAGCACATGGATCAGGTTGTCGCGAACGCTGTGTGTGCGCGCTCGAACCAGCGTGGCTTCGAGCCGCTCGAGGCGCTGCGCGAACCGCGTGACCAGTGCGCTGCAGTCCGCCGGGTGCTCCTCCAACCAGCGCAGGAAATCCCGCGCGCAGAGGACTTCAACGCAGCCCGGCAAAACACCGATGAGTTTCACCCCAACCGGATGCAATCCCAGAAGGGCACCCATCGAAAACAAGTCACCCGACTCGAGCTTCTCCGCAACCATTGCTCGCTGCGCTTCAGTAACGAGCCAGACCCGGAGCTCACCTGAGAGAACGTGACCGACGCAACCGACAGGCACCTCGTCGTGCGACACCACTTCGCCCGAGCGAAACGTCTGCAGACCGAGCGAGCTCGGCTCGGCGGCCTCGTGGTTCGGCGGCTCGACTGCGCGGCTCAGGTGCTTCGCCCGGGCGAGCGTTTCGGGCCGCATCTGCAGCAGACTCGCCATCGTCGTAGCCTTGAGTGAGCTCGAGCCAGCGCCGAGCGTCATCGACAGCCGCTGCTGCACAGCGACCTCGCGGAGCTTCGCCGGCACGAGTGACACGCTCTTCAGAACTCCGAGTGTGAGCTCCAGGCGCTGGGCGAAGGAGCCAAGCCCCAACCCCTGCACCGCTGGCAGCTCATCCGACGCGAGCGCCGAAGCATCGACCTGGGTGAGTGCTTCGGCAAATTCTCGGTGAACCGTGCGGCCGAGCCATGGCGCGAGCCCAACAACATGGCCGCGCCCGAGAACGGCAGTCGTCGTTTCGCGGCCTTCCGCGTCGAGGAGGAAGCAGCGCACGACTCCGTGACGGATCACGAAGGTAGCGTCCGCGGGGCGACCTGCATGCAACATGAACTCACCGCGTCGAAATGTGCGGATCGCTCGCGCGGGCACCGTCACGAGTCCTTACTCTCCTGTATACCGGAACTCGGGCACGTTGTGTCCACTAGTTGACAATACGTGGGTTCCCAGGCCGGCGCCGCTGGGCCGGTACGCTGTCCCCGTGAGCACGCGCAAGCGCTGCCTGATGCTCGGGGCAGGCGGCATGGCCGAGGCCTGGATCCGCCGCATCTTGCCCGCTTTCTCAGATC
>JAFAPL010000896.1 GCA_019247135.1 Chloroflexota bacterium
GCCCGGCGGACCAGGTCGGCCCGTTCGCTACGCAGCACCTCTCGCTCGGGATCGTGACTGTCGCTGCTGAGCATGGTCGCCGGCGGTGCCGGGGCATCACCACCGTCGCGCATGGCGCGCCGACTGCCTTCCAGCGGCTCCCAGCGAACCAGCTGCCTGCGTCGGAGCTCGTCGACACACGCGTTGCGCGCGATGCGGAACAGCCACGGTTTGATCTCGACCGCAACGGGCGGACGACGTTCCCACGCGCGCTGAGCTTTCTCCCAGGCAGTCAGTGTCAGATCGTAGCTGTCATCGGGATCGCGCATGAGCCGCTGCACCTGTCGGAAGACGGCCGAGTAGTGCGCGGCGAAAGCGTCCTCCACGGCAACCGGATCGCGTTGCGGCGGAGCGTCGACTGCTCCCATTGCTCTTAACGGTAAGAGTCTTCGATTACGCCGATCTTACTTGCGCATTACGGAACAATTACGGTAAGTAGCTTTGCACCGTCGAACTGGGTGATCCGGGCGCTGGCGGCAGATTCCACATGGCCTCGACGGTGCCGTCGGGTCCGAGACGCTGGATGCGGCCGTTGCCCGTGTCGGCCACGTACAGATGACCCGTCAACGTATCGACGGCGACGCCTTTGGGGCCGACGAATTCACCCGCTGCCGAACCCGTCGAGCCGAGCGCCTGCAGCAGACGGCCGTCCGAACTCAACTTCACGACGCGGTCGTGTCCGTAATCGGCGACCCACAACGAACCGTCACCTGCGACGGCGATACCTTCGGGACGCCGCAGGATCGGCTCTGGCGCGGCGGCGGACGTGGCTGTGGCGCTCACCGTCGGGGCGGACGCTGGCGTCGCGACTGCCGTCGCACTGGGGGTTGCCGCAGGGGTAGCGGTTGTGGTCGAACTGGCGCTCGAGGGCGCGCTGGCAGTGGGAACGGGTGAAAGCGCCGTACTCATGCCACCCGCGAACCGACCATCCGACGTGAACTTTTCGACGCGGTCGTTGAAGTGATCGGTGACGTAGAGCGAGCCATCGCGGTCCACGGCTACCGCGGCCGGCCGTTGAAATTGACCGTCGTTCGTACCGCGCGAGCCGAACGCGCCGATGACCGAGCCGTCGGTGCCGAAGATCTGCACGCGATCGTTCCCGAAATCGGCCACGTAGAGGCGGCCCTCACCGTACGCGGCGCCGAGCGGAGTACGGAGTTGACCCGCGCCGGCACCGGCACTGCCCCATGCGCTGGCTGGTGTTCCGTCCGACGCGAAGCGCTCAATACGATTGTTCAACTGGTCCACCACGTAGACATTGCTATGGTCGTCGATCGCCAGTCCGAACGGCGCATTGAATTGCCCCAGATTGGTGCCAGACCCGCCCCACTGGGTCAGGACCGTGCCGTCTGGTGCAAACTTGACGACCCGGTCGAACGCGTAGTCGCTCACGTACACGGTTCCGTCAGCATCGACGGCGATGCCTGCCGGAGCGGGCGCCGTGGACGCGGCCTCTTCAGCCAGGCTGGCCGGAGCCCACACCAACGCGAGAGCGCATGCCGCAACCAGCAGACCAACGCCGAACCGCACCAGGATCATCGACTCGCAGCACTGACGGGAAGAGTAGCCGCGTCAGCGCCGCCGCGCGGACGAGTCGGCGAGTGTGGCAGCCGAACACGGAATGTGCTTCCACGATTCGATCCATCGCTCAAGGCCTCGATCGAGCCGTGATGCACCTGGGCGATGTACGCCGCGATCGACAGACCGAGCCCGGAGCCACCATACGCTCTCGACCGCGCCTTATCGGCACGATAGAAGCGCTCGAAAACGTGCGGTAGATCTGCGGCCGAAATGCCGATGCCTGTATCGCTCACCGAAATCTCAACCATGTCAGAGGGGCCAACTGCATTCCGGGAACGAACAGTCCTGCCAGCGTGTTGCACCCCGGCGACTTCAACCGCAATTTCTCCACGTGATTGCGTGTAGCGAATCGCGTTTTCGACGAGATTCGTGATGAGTTGCTTCAGGCGGTCGCGATCGCCGCTCACCTGGCAATCGCCCTCGGCTTTGAACGTCACGCGACGCCCGTCGGCCAGCGGCCGCATCTGCTCGACGACGTCGCTGGCGAGCGCAGCCAGATCGACGTGGTCCGAGCGCATCGTGGGCGGTTCCCCCGCGTCGGCACGCGCCAGCATGAGCAGATCGCCGACCAGGCGACCCATACGCGCGGCTTCTTCCTCGGCTTCTTCAACGGCTTCGCGGCGCACTTGCTCGGGCACCGCGTCGCGCCGGAGCAGTGCCAGGTTGCCGCGAATAATCGTGATCGGGTTCCGCAGCTCGTGCGAGGTGTCGGCAAGCAGTCGGCGCTGCGACTCGAGTAACTGCTCGAGGCGCGCGATCATGTCGTTGAAGGTCGCGGCGAGAAAGAACAGCTCGTCCTGGCCGAGCCTGGGGCGAGTGACGTGCAGCCGCTGGTGATAATCGCCCGTCTCCGCGATGTGCCTCGCGGTCGCCGTGATCCGCGCGACGGGGCTCAGGGCGCTGCGCGTGAAGAGCCACCCGACGATCAAGGCGATCAGAAGCGCGATCACCCCGGCCGAGAGCATCAGGCCTTCAACAGCGGCCATCGTGGAGTCCAGAGGCGCGAGGGACTCGCCGACCTGGACCGCACCCGAGACGTCTGTGCTGCCCGGCTGGTGGATGGGCACGGTGAGCAGGCGCACGCTCGCGTCGCCTTTGGCCACTGGCACTCTGTCGAAAATACGGCGGTCTTCCGCCATCGCCTGGCGGCTGGAGTCCGGAACGGGCAGCTCACCACCCGCCAGATTCGGCGGCGCCGCGACGACAGCGCCGCGTGCCGTGATGACCTGGACGTAAATGCCTGGTTGGACGAATTCGCCGATGGTGGATTCCAACTGATCCGGGGCGACGTCCTCGGGTTGCAGGAGCCCACCAATGCTCGGTCCAACCTCGCGCTGAATCTGATCGGCGCGCAGGGTGAGGCGTTCGTCGACGCTGCTGGCGAGGCTCTGCTGGAGTGTGAAGTAGAAAAGTGCGCTAAACGCGAGCAGCGTCAGCGCGATCAACGCGCCGTACCACAGGGTCAAGCGCGTCCGTAAAGACACGCCCAGGGTCATGCCCGTCACCCACGTAAGGCGTACCCGGCTCCACGGACCGTCTGGATGAGCCGCGAACGGCCGCCCGCCTCGAGCTTGTCACGCAGATACTTGATGCGCACGTCCACCAGGTTGGAATCACCCAGATAATCAAAACCCCAGACTTCCTGGAGGATGTGTTCGCGCGACAGCACCCGGCGCGGGTGGCGGACGAACAGCTCCAGCAGGTCATATTCGCGCGCGGTTAGCTCGAGCTCGTCGCCGTCGCGACGGGCTTCGCGGGCGCTCGGGACCAGCTCGACGTCCTGAAAGCGGAGGACTTCGAGCTGGCGCGGTTGGACACGCCTGAGGAGGGCGCGCAGACGGGCAAGCAGCTCGTCGGGGTTGAAGGGTTTGACCACGTAGTCGTCGGCGCCGCAGTCCAGGCCGGTGACTTTGTCGGTTGCTTCGTCGCGCGCGGTAAGCATCAGGATGGGGACGCCACTTTCGCGGCGGACCATGCGGCAGACGTCGAAACCGTCGAGGCCAGGCATCATCACGTCGAGGACGAGCAGGTCGATGTCTTGCTGCCGGATGATCTCGAGCGCCTGCTCACCGTCCTGCGTGCTGAGGACCGAGTAGCCGTCGAGCTCGAGGACGCGGCGCATCATGCTCAGGATGCGCGGGTCGTCGTCGACCACGAGGACGGTGGCGGTCTGAACGGAAGTCATGCGGCCGCCGGGAGTATAAGCGTGCTGCACAGCTGGGCTGTGGAACTCGGCCGCGCGCACGGGATCAGCGCGCGGCCTGGCGGCGTTAGCCCTGCTCGAATGCGTAGGTCAGGTCAGTTCCGCTGAGGTCGTTTGGACGACACAACCACAGCCGTTGGCCACGGCAGTACTGCTGATAGAAACGACTGCCGCTGGCTTGCTGCTGCAGATCCGGCGGCAGATTCGGTGCACCCGGGCCGAGAATGACCTGCTTCAAATAATCCGCCAGCAGCAGCGGTTCGGTGCCGATGCCTGCTCGATAGTGCAGGATCACGCGTTGGAACCGCATGTAGATGAAGTTCGAGTTACTCGAATCCACCTGCGGATGCGAGATCGGCGTTCCCAGGATCTCCAACCCGCCTCGCGCCTGCCAGGTCTGCCAGAAGTTGACCGGCTGTCCCTGGTACTGGTCCGGCGTGTTGGTCTGAATGAAGGGGATGATGTCCGCGCTGTAGGTGGCAGACGACACGGGCGGCGTCTGCTGCTTGAGTGCTTCATCCGGGCCCGGGAAGACACTGCCGTTGATCCGCGTGTACGGGAAGATTTCAGGGTCCAGCATGTTGATGACCGCCGGCGCCGAACCCCCGCACATCTGGATGATCAGCCGCTGGTACATCTGCACCGGGCAGCCCAGGAACGTGAACACGCGCGAGATCGGATAGCCGAACGTGTCAACCGCGCCACGTGTCTGGAAGAAATTGACCATCTGATCGTCGACTCGAAAGCCGGTCTGCGAGTAGTACTGGGCGTCGTGCGTCAGCGTCGGCGCGGGTTGAACGGTCACGGTCGGTGAGGCAGTTGGAGTGGTTGTGCCAGCTGTCGCCGTCGTAGCCACGGTGGGAGTTGCGGGAGGCGTAAAGAACGGTGACACCGAGCCGCCATACGCCATGGGCGAACCACTGTTGTTGCCCAGGCTGAAATACACAAATTGCGCCGTGGCTAAATTGCTGACAGTGCGACTGATCGTGTTGCTGCTGCGTGCCTGATTCCCGCCCTGTTGCGACAGGTTGCTCGGATCGGTCCCGGTGTAGACGTTCAGGTCCGCGTTGTCAGCCGACGGAGCGATGGAGATGCTGATGGTCGCATTCGCGCCCGGATTGCCGTAGTAGAAGCGGTACCAGACCGCCTGGCCGTTGCTGAGCGTGCCGGAGAACTCGCCGTTGTTGCTGGCCAGCGTGATCGCGCTCGCCGGGTTGGCAGCTACCGGTCCGGCCGTCGGAGTGGTCTGCGGAGTAATGGTGGCCGAGGCCGGGGTTGGCGTCGGCGTGGCGATGGTGCTGGTTGGCGTGACCGTGCCAACGAACGAGACCGACCGGTCCGGATGGTCATTCTCCACCTTGATGAAGATCACGCGCGGATCGTTGCCGGCCGCCGTGTAGCTGACCGTCCGCACGTTGTCTTTGATGTTCGACGTGCTGGTCAGTTGCGTCGGATTGCTGGGATCTCCACCGAACAAGAAGAAATCCAGCCGCGTCGAATCAGGTGGTTCGAACGTGACCGTGACCGTGGACTGCTGGCCCTGGCCGATGTAGTTGAACTTGAACCAGAGGCTCGAGGAGGGCTGATCGGTGCCGCTGAAGTGACCGTCGGTGCCGACCGGTATGGCGTCGCTGGCGGAGCTGCCGGTCTGTGCCTCAGCGCTGGGGAGGACACCGATCAGGAGGACGCCAACGAGCAGAACGACCACCCACGGCGTAAGCCGACGAACTGCGGAGCGGGCGAAGGTCCGTCTCACGAGACTGAAGGACATACCGTAGACCTCCTGGGTCTGACGAGGACAACGAGCCGTCCAGGCAGCGGTTACGGGAACCGACAGCAGCGTAATCCAAGCGTAAGAGACGCAATCGTGACGCGACTGACGCCGGATGCAATGTTGCTGTTATGCCCACAGCTTAGCCTAATTCAGGTGACAAGCTGTCAAGTCATTGACATGCGCGCTTTATGCCCGAGGGTGCACGCATGATCCGTCGGTGGTCACCTCCCGCGGTCGAGGCGGGCGACGATCGGCGGATTCGCGACTACGTGCTGGCGCCCGGCGGCATCAGCGAATCCGCGGCGTCATTGGCTGACAAGCTGGGCGTCAGCCCCCGCCGCTGCCGACGCGTCCTCGACGACCTGGTCAAGCAAGGCGTCCTGCGGCGTCACGAGTTCACCAACATCGCACCCATGTACTGTCGGTTTCCGACCCTTGCGCGGCCACCGGATCCTGAGGCCCGCGTGAGCGATGACGCGGCATACACTGGAGCCGATGCGGCGGCGGGCGAGATCGAGGTAGGGCACATGCAGGGGGCACCATCACCGGCACGCTAGAGATCGTCTGTCGTCGCTGCGGCCAACGTAAACAGGCTTTCGCTTCGGCGCCGCTGCCGGGCAAATGGGGCGCGATCGTGCGTGAGCAGACGTGCCCCGATTGCTGGCGCGAGTGGGTGGACGAGCAGACGCGGGTGATCAACCACGAGCACCTGCAGCCGTCGCAACCCGCTCACCGAGCAGTGCTCTACGAGCGCATGGCCGCGTTCTTGAAGCTCGAGCGCTAGCGGCTTACTTGTACTTCGAGAATATGCGGTTGTACTCGCCCTCGGTCCACTGGATGGCTGACTCGGGGGTATCTCCCTTGGCGGCGCGGGCAAACATGTTCGGGATCACGAACGTCGACTGGACCTCCTCCATCGCCTGCGTGATCGGGCCCTGCCAGCCATAGACGTACGCCGCGTCCTTCCAGTCCTGCATGATCGTGAGCTTGGGATCCGCGTCCAGGCCGGGCATCGGCTTCTTCCACATGTCGTTGAGTGGCGGACTGTTGTATCCGCTGCTGACTTTGCCCCAATCCTGCCACGCGTCGTACCACGCCAGCAGGAACGCCTTGGCGGTATCTGCGTTCTGGGAAAAGTTCCAGATGGCCCACGCATTCGGGTCGCACACGTTGCGCCGGTCGCCTTTCGCGCCTGGTCCCTTGGGATTCAGCGCGATCTGGAGGTGCTCCGCGATATCCGGGTTCTGATCTCGGGCAGTGATGTAGACGCTGGTCGCGTTGTCGATCCAGGATCCACGGCCCGACAGGATGAGGAGGTTGTTGCCGGCGTTGTCCCACGAGAAGACTTCGTCGGTCATTCCGCCGTTGTAGAGGTCCACACCCCACTTGACTGCATCCAGGGTTTCCGGCGAGTTGATGGTGACGGTTTTGCCGTCTGGTGAGGTCTCCGCGGCACCGAATGAATACAGGACCGAGCGCCAGTTGTGGTTGCCGTCATTGCAGTTGGACAGCGCCTGACCACATGGATAGCCCGCAGCCTTCAGCTTCTTGCTGGAGTCGAGCAGCGTGACGTAGTCATCTGGATAGGGCGCACCGACCTGGTCGAAGTAATCTTTGCGATAGATGTTCGGCTGAGCGATGAAGTAGTCCAGCAATGCCTTCCACGTGCCGCCCTCGACCTGGCCAACGTTCTTGGCCATGTCGATCCAGCCGCCGTATTTGGCACTAACCGAATTGGCCACATCGCTGACGTCGACAAACTTGTCAGCATACGTGCGGGTCTGGACGACGCCGTTGAACTCGATGATGTCGTGGCCAGCACCCGCGGAAGCTTCCGCCGCAATGCGCGCCGGCAAGTCGTTGGTGCTGACGTGGTCGATTTTGACGGTGACGTTGTTCTTGCTGCCCCAGTCCTTGCCGAACTGGTCGAGCCAGTCGTCATAGGCTGGGACGAAATGACTCCACAGGAGGACGCTGATGGTACTGCCCTGCTTCGCGACGGGAGCCGGGCCGGTCTGAGCCGGCTGCGTTGCGCCGGCGGCCGCCGTTCCAGCCGCGGTCGGCTTGGCAGCCGCGGCCGCGGTTGGAGAAGCCGCCGGCGCCGCGGTCGGGTTCGCTTGCGCGGCAGGTGCAGCCGTTGGAGACGTAGACGCGGCCTGACCGCACGCGGACAGCAGCGACGTACCGAGAACCCCCATCCCTGCCAGGCGTACAAACCGGCGCCGCGAGAATGTGTCGCTCATACCCAATAAGTTCCTCCCAGCGGACCTACTTGACCGCTCCACCTGTAATGCCTTTGACGAAGTAGTCGAGGAAAAAGCTGTACAGAATGGCCACTGGTACACCGGCGATCAGAGCGCCAGCCATCAGCGACCCCCAGAAGAACACGTCGCCTCGGATCAACTCGGTCACCACACCGATCGTCACCACTTTCTGGTCGGACGACGAGACGAACGTCAATGCGTACACGAAATCCTGCATGCTCAAGGTGAAGGCGAAAATCGCCACGGTCAGCATGCCGGCGACGCTGAGCGGCAGAACGACGCGCGGGATCGCGCTCAGCCGCGAACAGCCATCAACCATAGCTGCTTCTTCGATCTCCTGCGGGATGGTTCGAAAGAAGCCAGCCATCAACCACGTACAGAATGGAATCGTGAACGTCGGATATGCCACGATCAGCGCAGCGGTCTTGTCGAACAATCCGAGCCCGGCGATGATTTTCACCAGCGGCAAGAACAGCAGGGTCGTCGGGATCAGATAGGTCAAAAAGACGCCGATTGACAGCGTTTCCGCGCCCGGGAAGCGCAGGCGAGCGAGCGCGTAGCCGGCCGGCACGGCCAGCGCGAGCGTAATCGCAACCACGCCAACAGCCACGATCAGTGTGTTCACCAGCCAGCGGACGAACTGCGTCTTGTTGAACAGCAGGTTCAGGTGGTCCAGTGTCGGAGGCTGGTTGAACCAGAGCGGCACGTTCTGGAGGTTGTACAGATCGCGGTCGGCTTTGAAGGTGGTGATCACCATCCAGAAGACGGGTAATCCGGCGATCACCGCGAAAAACGTCAGTCCGGCGTAGATCCCGATGCGCCTTCTCAGTTCGCGCGTGCTTCGCTGTGTTCGGAGTGGTGGTGCAGCAGCGGTGGCTGCCATCAGATTTCCCTCCGTTTCAGCGAACGCAGGACCAGGATGATCACCACGAACAGGATCGGCAGTAGCAACACGGCGATTGCCGCGCCTCGACCGAGTGCGCCCGACTGAACGCCGACCAGAAATGCATACGAAGCCAGCACATGCGTGGAGTTCGCCGGTCCGCCGGTGGTCAACAGGTTGACCACGGTCAGATCGGTCAACGAAAAGACCAGGTCGTACAGGCCGCCGATGAACAGAATCGGGGCGATCATCGGCACGATGACCTTGCGGAAACGGACGATCCCGTTCGCACCGTCCATCTTGGCTGCGTCCACGATATCCTGCGGGATCGACGTCAGACCGGCGAGCAGAATGATCGCCGCGAACGGGAAGCCACGCCAGATGTTGACGACAATGATCGAGATCGAAGCCAGAAGAGGATCACCGAGCCAGACTGGATTGCCCTGAATGATGCCCAGGTGACGGCCGATCCAGTTGATGATGCTGTACTGCGAGTCGAACATCCACTTCCAGGTGATCGAGCTCAGCGCAATCGGGATCGTCCACGGCAAGAGGATGATCAGGCGGAAGACACGGGTGCCAGGCAGATTCTCCGCCAGCAAGAAGGCGAGACTGGTGCCCAGCAGACTCTTGAACACGGCAGCGACGCCGACGAAGACGATGGTGTTGCGCAGGGCCGTCAGGAACACTGACGACTCGAACAGGCTGACGAAGTTATCCAGGCCGACGAAGTTGCCCAGGCCCGAGGTCCCAACGTTCGCGTCGCTCACGCTCAGGTACAGCGCGAGGACAAACGGGTAGCCGACCAGCGCGACCATGTAGATGATCGCTCCGGAGACGAGGACCAGACCGAGCGTACTCTGGCGCTCGAGGATCCCGGACAACGTGACACGACGCCGCGGCGCGGCGACTGGTCGCGCTCCAACTCCCAGTGACTCCTGCGCGTCCATGCCGATGGTAAGACCATCCTACAACCCAGCCCGAAACGGTGACGAGGATTCACGAAAGAGCCGCACCGCGTAGATTCAAGATATCCACGGCGTAAGCATTCCTCGCGCGGCGGCGCGTGCCAGCTTTGCACTTCTCCTCTTGGTCGCGGCATGTCAGCCCAACCCACCAGCGCCAGCATCGTCTGCGACTGCGGCGCCCACGAGAGTGGCGTCGACACCGACGCCAGAGCCGACGGCGCTCGCCACACTGACAGTCGCTACCGCAACGACGACACCCGTGCCAGCGCCCACCCCGACACCCACCGCGCAGCCGCGCGGCCCTGCACCGCCGTTCACACCCGTACCCGCGGCCACGCCCGTCGGCAACATGCTCGACCCGCGCTTCGGCGTCGCCGAAGGCTTTCGTGATCCAGACGTCATGGCCGACATCGGCGCTGGCTGGGAACGCGTCGTCATCTCCTGGGCCGACATCCAACCGAACGGACCGGACGACTTCAGTTGGCTCGGACGAACGCTTCCACCGCGAGCACTCGCGGGTGAGCTCAACCGCGGCGAGCACATGGCTGGTCTGCTGCAGTTCACGCCTGATTGGGCGGCGACGAATTCAGATGACACGGGGCGTTCGGTGCCGCGGAACCTCGCGCTTCCCGACGACGATCCCAACAATTACTGGGGCCGCTTCGTCTACGAGACCGTTCGTTATTACGCGGGCATGATCGACGAGTGGATCGTCTGGAACGAGCCCGAATTCAAGCTCGGTGATGCAAGCGGAACCGGCACGTACACGTGGCTCGGTTCCGATGAGGATTTCGCTCGCCTGATGCAGGTAGCCTATCTGGCAGCCAAACGCGCGAACCCGCGCGCGGTGGTGGCGTTTCCGGGGACCTCGTACTGGATCGACAAGAACAGCGGGCGCGCGCAGTTCTACGAGCGTTTTCTGCGCATCATCTCCGCCGATCCTCAGGCGGCGTCGCACAGCTTCTATCACGACGCCGTGCCGTTGAATCTCTACCGCGCGCCTGACGACCTGGTGCGCATCCATGACGAGTTCACGCAAACTCAACAGCGCTTCGGCATCAACGACGGCGATCACCCGCTGTGGTTGCTCGAGCTGAACGCGATGCCAACCGACGATCAGTCGATCCCGTGCGCCGACCGCCATGCACACAACCCGATTCAGACGAGCCAACTGCAGCAGGCTGCCTACGCGGTCCAGGCGTTGGCGCTCGCGGCGGCGGTCGGGTACGAGCGCATCGGCTTCTATCAGATGGTCGACGACAATCCGTGCGTACAGTCAGCCGTGTGGGGCATCACGCGAGACGATGGCTCGCGCCGACCGGTCGCCGCGAGCTTGCAAACGGCGATACACGCGTTCTCAGGTTTTCTCAAACTCAAACTAAACTCTAAAGCGCGCTTCACTCCGCTGGTACGGGCGCGGACCGGTTGGCCGGCGTGGCCGGCTGACCCGAACTCGCTCACGCCGAACTGGCAGGTCTATGACGTGGCCCTCGACCTGCCCGGCGGCCGGCGCGTGACGGTGTTGTGGAACGGGGACGGTACTGCGTTGCGTGTGCGCGTGCCCAGGCTTGGGTCCGCGGTGCAGGCGATCGACATGTACGGCCAGGCGATTTCGGTCTCGCAAGTCGGTTCAGACTGGTCGATCGAGCTGCCCGGTGCGACAGCACATTTCAGCGGCGACCCGCCCGGGTACTACTTCATCGGCGGTGAGCCGCGCTTGTTGTTCGAAGACGGCGTCGCGCCAGACGCGCCTGTCGTGCCTCCGCGCCTCCAGAGCTGACGGTCAGCTGGCCGTCGGCAATCGGATCCGAATGCTCAGACCGCCGAGGCGAGAACGTTCGGCCCAGATCCGGCCGTGGTGTGCTTGCACGAGGCCACGCGCGATCGCGAGTCCGAGTCCTGCACCCGTGGAGACAGCACCCTCACGTCGACGCGAGGCTTCGCCGCGGTAGAAGCGTTCGAAGATTCGCTCCAGCTCTTGCGTCGGCACACCGGGTCCACTGTCAGCCACCACCAGGTCCAGCTCCGCGTCGATACGCGACGCCGTCAACTCGACGTGACCGCCACTCGGCGTGTGGCTCAGCGCGTTGTCCAGCAGATTCCGCAATACACGCTGGAGTCGGTTGGCGTCTGCTTCGAGCGCGAGGCCTTCACAATCTGGAGCAACGCACTCCTCCAGCGACACTCCATGCTCGGCGGCCGGCGCCTCATACGCACCGATGGTTTCGGCCAGCAGTTGACTGACATCCAGCGGCTCCAGACGCAGGCGCAGCGACCCACTCTCGATCTGGTTCAGCTCGAACAAGTCGTCGATCAGTCGACTCAGGTGCTGGATCTCGCGCAGGATCAGCGCAAGATAGCGCTGGACCTCCGCCGGGTCGGCGACGACTCCGTCCGCCAGCGCCTCGACCATTGCTCGCGTGGTTGCCAATGGAGTCCGCAAATCGTGCGAGACCGCGGTGACCAGCTCGCGCCGTCCGGCTTCGAGCGCGCGCTCGCGATCAAATGCGTCCTGCAGCCGCTCGGCCATGTCGTCCAGGACTGCCGCGAGGCGGCCAACCTCATCCGGCCCGTGGACTCCAACTCGCGCGGAGAAATCACCCTCTGCCAGGCGCTGCGCTGTCCGCGACAAGGCGCTAATTTCGGATGTCAGAGTGCCTGCGACGGCGTACGCGAATGCAAGTGACACGACTGCCGCGAAAGACAGCAACAACAGCAGCAACGTGAGATCGTGCGGGCTCAAGAACATCAGCGCCGACGTCGTCAGGACATTCACCAGGGCAATGACGAGGCCGACTCCCGAAGCGAGTGCCAGGCGTTGTCGCAAGCTCCCCAGACGCTGACCGAGCCAGCGAATGGCGAGTGCACCGATCAGCAGCGACAGTCCGCCCGAGGCGCTGAGAAAAAGTGCGAGCAGCTCGACGTCACGCGCCGGCGCGCCAACCACGTGCTCGGCGAGCAGGAGCACGCCGACGATGGCCAGCAAGAGCACGCCGAGCAGGACGAGTGGCCAACTCAGCCGCGGCGGACTGAGCAGCGCCTCCCGCGGCAGATTCATTTCGGGGACTCAGCCTGAACCAATGCCGTCGGGGTCGAACTTGTAGCCGCTGCCCCAGACGACTTTGAGATGACTGGGACGACTCGGGTCGCGTTCGATCTTTTCGCGGAGGCGACGGACGTGGACGGTGACGGTGGCGGCGCCACCGACGAAGGTTTGGTCCCAAACGGCATCGAGCAGCTCGTCCCGACTGAAGACCGTGCCCGGGTGTTGCATGAAAAACCGCAACAGATCGAATTCCTTCGCGGTCAGCACAACCTGCTCCCCGCGCACCCGTAGTGTCCGATTGATCGGGTCCAGATCGACCTCGCCGCCGCGCAGGTGGCCATCCTGGAGCGGTTGGGTATCGAGCTTGACACGTCGGAGCTGGGCTTTGACTCGCGCGACCAGCTCGCCCGGGCTGAACGGCTTGACCACGTAATCGTCCGCGCCAATACCGAGGCCGCCGATGCGATCGCTTTCCTCTCCGCGCGCGGTCAGCAGGATGATGGGCGCGGTCACATGCTGCGCGCGTAGCTGACGGCAGACTTCGAAACCATCGAGACCGGGCAGCATTACGTCCAGGACGATGACGTGTGGCGGCTGATCTGGATCGGTCGCCGCGCTCAGGGCCTCGGGACCAGTGGCTGCGCCGACCGTGGCGAAACCGTCACGCCGCAAGTAGCGACCGACTACTTCCAGGACGATTGGCTCGTCGTCCACGATCAACACGGTCGGCTTTTGCACTTGCAGCCCCATCGGCGCGGAGTATAGGCGTGCGCCCCTCGCCAGAAATTACAAGCGTTTCCTACACAGCTACCTCTTACGCCAGCCGCTGGGTTGGCAGGCATCGATGGCTTTCACGCAGCCGTCGAGGTCGCCACGTCGCGGGGAGATCAACCGCACCATGGCTTCGTCCAGCCCTTGCGAGAGGTGTTGCAACGCCTTCGCCGCACCAGCGGGCTTTCCAAAATAGCCGACTTTCAGCGCCAGCTCCGACGGTACGGCGTCCACGAGCTGCTCCACCGGTGTGCCCGCGTCGCGCCGCTCTTCGAGCCCTGTGAGGAGCTCTTCAAAACCCATGCGCCCGAAGTGCGCGCGGTAGCCCTGGTTTCGCGGCTGACCTGGGCGCGCAAGCGCATACCCGAGCATGTTGCTGACAAATGCTCGCCGCGCGGCGTCCTCGTCCTGGTCGATGCAGACGCGGATGTACTGCGCAAACGGGACACTTTCGGGCTGCCGGCCCGACCGGCGTGCGCCTTCCGCAACATACTCGCGCATCCACGGAATCTGCTCGGCCGAGCTCCAGTTGGGTGTTACTCCGTCCGCGAGCTCTCCAGACAACCGCAGCATGCGAGGATTCAGCGCGGCCAGGTACACCGGCACCTTCGGCGCGCGTACCCCAAGCTTCAGCCCACGCACGATCACGCCAGGTCCAACGTGATCGACCTGTTCGCCGGCGAAGAACGCGCGGAGTACCTCGACGTATTCTCGCGAATACGTCACCGGCGGCACCTCCGGCAGGCCCATGCTGTCACGGAAGCCTTTGGCCGGATAGCCACCCAGGCCGATGCCCAGCATGTGTTTTCCGTTGGTCAGCTCGCTGACAGTCGCGGCTTCCGCGGCGAGTGTGGCCGGCGTCCACGCTGGAAAGGGCACAACCGAGATCCCGACTCGCAAGCCACTGGCTTGCCACCACTGGACGCATGTGTGGAACGCGCTGCGGCCCGTGGCACCGGCTGGCGTCCACAAACTGTCGTAGCCGAGCCGCGCCGCCTCCTGGACGAGCTGCCGCTGCTGGTCGAGCGAAAGTCCCAGGCGTTCATCGATCCCGACACCTGCTTGCATACGACACCCAGGCTACGGCGGGCTCCAGCCGCCGCGCTCGCTCTCGGCGTGTAACCAAGACCACACCGGTTGCGTGAGTTTCTTCACTGTAACTTTATGTGCACAGCCATACAGTGGCCGCATGCAGGCACTTCCGAACGACGAGTCGAGCACCTACGCATTCAGCCCCCGAGAGCTGGAACGACTGGCGATCTATCGCGCCGCAATCAACGCCGGCTTCTTCACTGATCGCTGCGAGCCGTTGGCCCTGGTTCCCGTGCCCCACGAAAGCGTGCGGCGCGAAGCTGATCTGAGCGCCGCCGCCTAGTGGGAAACATTGCCGTGGCGTCTCAATAGCTTTATCGTTCTGATACATGGCAGTACGGGCAGCAACGCGTGGCGGGAACCTGTCCCGCGCCGACTGGTTGCTGCGGCGACTCGCCGAGTCTGGCGAGCGTATGACAGGTCCGCGCGAGACGGTCGTCCGCGCGCTGGTCGCTCAAAATGGTGTGATCAATCCTGAGGCGCTCTCGTATGAGCTGCATCCGAAGGGAGTTGGTCGCGCGACGGTGTATCGGACGCTCGACCTGTTGGAGCGGCACGGCATGCTGACGCGCGTGCACGTGGAAGGTTGCCACGGGTACACGTTGTGCGACGAGGGGCACCACCATCACCTGCTGTGCACCGCCTGCAATCGGGTGGTGCCGGTGGATGCCAGTGATGTCGAAGCCGAGATTCGGCAATTGGCCGAACGCCTGAGATTCCGCCTGGACACGCACACCCTGGAGTTTTCCGGCCTGTGCGAGGCGTGCCAGCGCGGCGCCGCATAACCGACGCATACTTGACACGTTGTCTCAGCTAGAGGCATGCTGTCGGCGAGATGACATCTCGTCCGGCGGTACTGGTTGAGGAGTCTGGCGCAATTTCAGGCAGCCACGACAGTGTCGTCGCGTTCGATCGCGCGGCGGTCGCGCTTGGCGGTCGCACGCTGTGGGGGAATGCCACTTTTGACGTCGGACAGGGTGACTTCGTCGGTCTCATCGGGCCGAACGGCACGGGTAAGACGACGTTGCTACGCGTCCTCCTCGGCCAGGTGCCGCTGGCTACCGGTCAGGTGCGCGTCTTCGGCCAGCCACCGGGTCGTGGCAATCCATACATCGGCTACGTCCCGCAACGTCGGACCCTCGCCTCCGAGCTGTCCGTGCGCGGCTACGACCTGGTCCTGCTCGGGCTGATCGGACGCAAATGGGGCTTCGGGCCAGCCTCAGCCGCCGAGCGGAAAGCCGTCGAGGAGGCACTGTCAGCTGTCGGGGCATCGGCGTATGCGAACGAACCGGTGGGCGTTCTCTCGGGCGGCGAGCAACAGCGGCTTCTGATTGCCCAGGCCTTGCTGACCAATCCGAAGCTCCTGCTCCTGGACGAGCCGCTGGCAAGCCTCGATTTGAAGAGTCAGCACGAGATCGTGCACCTCGTCGAAGACATCCGGCTGGACCGTCGCATGACGGTCATCATCGTGGCGCACGATCTCAATCCGTTGCTCGAGATGCTCGACCACATCGTGTTCATTCTCGATGGCCAGGTCGTCCATGGCACGCTCGACGAGGTGGTGCGATCCGACCTGCTCAGCCGGCTCTACGAGACCGACGTTCACGTCCACGTCACCAGCGACGGTCACCGCTTCGTCGTCGGCGCCTGAGCTAACTCGCTTCCCAGCCGGCGAGGCGTTTGAGTCCCAGGTGCGCTGCCCACGCGATCGCGAC
>JAFAPL010000495.1 GCA_019247135.1 Chloroflexota bacterium
AGTTGGTGGCAGTTCTGGGAGCGATTTCGCGTAGCTAGCAAGTCGGTCGAGATAGACCAGCGCTGAGCCCACTGCGGATGGTCGCCCAGCACTGGCGTGCGCCATCATCCACGACGAGGCCATTCCGCCTTATGCCGACATACGGCGGAAAATAGGAAATAGCCCCGAGCGATTTGAGGGGACGTGTTAGGGAATGTTGCGCCCGATGGCTGCGTGCAGCCGTCCAACATGCGCGGCCAGGCGAATACGTCTGGAGCGATGTCGCTTGCGGGCGCGTGATGTGTCCTGTCCAGTCAATGTTGCGACATGCGGCGTAGCCTCTGATCGGACGGGGTGACGGATGCAACCTGGTCAACGCGGCCAGACGTTCGATGCTGCAACTCAGCGGGGGCGGCTGAAGGATGTCTACTGGATCGGCGGTGGTAGCGGCGCAGGCAAGTCGACCATCGCCCGGCATGTTGGGTGTCAGCACAGTCTGCATCTGTACGCGACCGACGACGTGATGTCGGACCACGCTGGCCGCCTGTCACCCGAAGACGCTCCGTACCTGAGCAGCTTCAAGATCATGGACATGGACGAGCGGTGGCTGAACCGACCGACGGAGATCATGCTCGAAACGTTCCGCTGGTTCCGAGGCGAGGGCTTTAGCCTGATCGTTGAGGACCTGGTGCGCCTGGCAGCCGACCGCGGCGTGATCGCGGAGGGCTTTCGGCTGGTGCCACATCTGGTCAAACCGCTGCTCGCCGATCCTGGCCACGCCCTCTGGCTGCTGCCGACGCGTGAGTTTCGTGTGGCTGCCGTGAACAGTCGTCGCACAGGGGAGTGGGAATTCTTACGCAAGACGACCGATCCGGAGCGCGCCAGGCGTAATCTGCTCGAGCGCGACCGGATGTTCACCGACGAACTTCGGAAGGAGACGCAGCGGCTCGAATTGCCGACCGTGCAGGTGGATGTAGCCATGACCGAGGATGAACTGACCCATCGGGTGACGCAGGCGTTCGGGCTCTGAGACTGGGAACGCTGCCCCTTCGGCGAAGGTTGATTCGATCAGCCCTGGACTCGGGACGAGTCTGAGACGCCAACCGAATGAGACGGGTGCACTCGAAGCGGTGATCGCCTCGGGCACGTTCATCAACTGCGGGAGGTAGGCCAATACCATCGCGCGTCGGGCGCGCAGGTCACTCGTCGAATGAATCCCCAGTTCGGCCAGGAACGCGTCGAACGCGGGCAGGTACCTGGTGTGCAAGTTGGGCGCATCGACTGCCAGGATCGAGTGGGCGCGGGCGAATGTAGCGACGATCCAGAACACCGCTTCGCGATGATTGCCAGCACGGATGAGCTCGCGGCTGCCGTCGATAGCGATCGGCCGCGCCGCGGCACTGTTGTCGGAAGCGGTAGCGTTTGCGCGCCACAGCGTCGGCGGCGTCGAACGTCGTGCCAAGCGTCTCCACAGCGTCTCAGGCCTGACGCGGCGCAAGGTCTCGGCAGCCGAGGAGATGGAGCATCTCCTCGTAGGTGTTGTCGTGCCCGTACGCTGTCAGGATCTCGCGTGCGAAGAGATAGCGAGCAGGACGTCGCGGTAACGAAACTTGCCGAGCTTTGCGGCGGGTTCGGCGGCTACGGTGACCAGCATGACGTCCACGTCGGACGCCGGCGGCAGGGGCGCCTCTGCGGGCATGTCGATCGTCGAGCCACTGAAGTAGGCACCGATGAACTCGGGTTGCTGTGAGGCGTGCTCCCGGACCCAATCAGCGGCGACGGCGCGGGCGCGACCCACTCGCATACCGTCTCAGCGATAACACATCGGAAATTCGACTGTCCGCTAGCGCGCCATTCAATCGGGAAGCAACGCCATTGCGGCCCGCACTTCCTCGTCGGCAACCGTCACATAGGCCATCTGCAGGCGCGACCAACCGGCCTGCTTCTGTGCAATTGGCAGGCTCTTGGTCATCCGCACGATCTGGCGCACGCCCGCATGGCGGAACAGGTGCGGATGGACGGGCGCCGGCTCGCCCATCGCACCGTACTGCGATCCCCGGAGCGCGAGGACGCGCACGTTCGCGACCTCCGAGGCGGCGCGGACGATCTCCCAGGCTTGCTGGCGGCTAATCGACCGACGCGCCCCGCCGGTGGCCGCTTTTCGAGAAAAGAAGAGCGGCTCGTGATCCAGCAACTCATGCTCTTTAGCCCCCAGCAGAAGACTGCCCGGCAAGTCTGCCTGCCCAGCAGGCAGGAACACGCGCTTGGAGGGGCCGGCTTCGGTTCTTGAGGTTCGGCATGACCAGGCTGTCGCGCCGGATATCCATTGGCCGGAGCGCGAGCGCCTCACTGATTCGCGCGCCGGTCGCCCACAGGACCCGCAGCAAGAGCCGATCGCGCTCGCCGGCTGTAGCATCAATGACAGCCAGAACATCCTCGGGCGCCAGGCCCTCGGGCGGCTCGAAAAGCCGATCAAGGCCGAATACTAATCGTGAGTGGGCCCGACGTCAGCGACCGTCCGCCGGTGTCCTCCGTCAGTACGTTGAACGTGTAGGATCCAGTCGCAGTCGGCACCCCCTCAATCGCCCCGGTAAACGAATCCAAGATCAACCCCGGTGGTAAGACGCCGCTGCTCACCGCGAAGTAGTAGGACGGAGTGCCTCCGCTGACGCGCGCTGACGCACTATATTGCTGCCCCAGGTGGGCGATCGGCGGCCGCTCCGGATACTTCACTGCTAGGTTCTGAAATGTTGGACTTGGGCGTAGT
>JAFAPL010000306.1 GCA_019247135.1 Chloroflexota bacterium
ATGAATGGCCGGGTCGCGGACGACGCCCTTGCGAACGAGTCCGCGACCAGCTTCGAACTGCGGCTTGATCAGCGCGACCAGTGTTTTCGGATCCAGTGCGAAGACAGGTGGCAGGGCCAGCCGCAGCGAGATGAACGACACGTCGACCACGGCCACGTCGGCCTGTTCGGGCAGACTCCCGAGGTTACGGACGTTGGTGCGTTCCATGACGACCACGCGCGGGTCGCCGCGCAGCTTGTAGTGCAGCTGACCGTGGCCGACGTCTACCGCGTAGACACGGGTAGCGCCGCGGCTCAGCAGCAGGTCAGTGAAGCCGCCGGTCGAGGCGCCGACGTCGAGCGCGACTTGACCCTCGGGGTTGATGTGCCAGTAGTCGAGCGCGGCTTCGAGCTTGAGTGCGCCGCGACTGACGTAGCCTGCCGCCTTGTGTTCGACCGCGATGTCCGCTTCGTCTGGGACGGCCTGTGCGGGCCGTGTGGCGGTGGCGCCGTCCACGCGGACGGTTCCGTCCAGGATGAGTGCGTGGGCGCGCTCGCGTGTCTCCGCGAGCCCACGCTTGACGAGCGCCGCGTCGAGGCGGCTACGAGTCGTGGGACGTGAGTCGTGAGACGTGAGTCGGCTCAGATGCGCCAGCTTTGTAGAAACAACTCGGCAACTGTCACGACTGACGGTTAGCGTGGCTCAAGACTGACGTCTCAAGTCTCACGAGTTTCTAAGCGACGTACTCGTCGAGGTACTCGCGCAGTTTGTGGCGTAACTTGGGCTGGCGCATCTTGCCGAGCGCGGCACTCTCGATCTGGCGTACTCGTTCAGACGTGACGCCCAGCTGGTCCGCGATCTCGCCCAGCGTGTGCTCGCGACCACCCGCGAGCCCGTAGCGCAGCCGCAGCACCTGGCGTTCGCGCGGCGAGAGCACCTGCATCGCATCGTCCATGTGTCGCCGCAGCATGCCCTGGGCGGCCATCTCGTGCGGTGTGCGCACCGTTCGATCAGCAATGAGGTCGCCCAACGTGCCCGCGGAGTCTTCGTTACCCAACGGTGTTTCCAACGAGACCGGTTGGCGGGCCGACTGCATGATGTCCTGCACGCGTTCGGGGCTGAGTTCGAGCCGCTCGGCGATCTCCGTGACGCGCGGCTCGCGCCCGAACTCCTGCTGCAGGTCGCGGGCCGCTTTGTACACGTCGCCAATCGCGGAGACCATGTGGGTCGGTACTCGTATCGAGCGCGACTGCTCGGCGAGTGCGCGTGTCATGCCCTGACGAATCCACCAGTACGCGTACGTGCTGAAGCGGTACCCCTTACGCCAGTCGTATTTCTCGACCGCGCGCGCCAGGCCGATGTTGCCTTCCTGGATCAGGTCGAGCATCGGCAGCCCTCGATTCACGTACTTTCGCGCGACGCTTACCACCAGGCGCAGATTGGCCTCAGTCAGGCGACTGCGTGCCCGCTCACCGACGATGAGCATGTGCTCGAGCTCATGCCGTATCTCCTGAAGCAGGCTTGTGGCGCGGAGTTGGCGGCGCGCGTCCTCGCCGGCTTCGATCTCCTGCGCCAGTTGTATCTCCTCCTCGGCACTGAGCAGGCTGACGCCCGAGATGTCGCGGAAGTAGATCGCCGCATTGGTTGGCGACGCTTCCTCGCTGGTTGAAGCGCCCGACCGTTTCGTGCTTGGGGGTGCTTCGGTTGTGGTGATAGTGCCGTTGCCTTCGTCGGCTGGTTGTTCGGCGCCGTCGGACCAGGCGCCAGTGCTTGTCAGAGTTGTGATATCAGCGCCGGACTCCGCATCCAGGCCAGCCTCTTGCAACAGTTTGCGTAGCTCGTCTGCCTCAATACCCAAAGCTCGCTCCCGTGTTGTGTCTCCGCCTTCTGTGCATGACGCGTGCCCTGTCGGTTGCCGCATACGGTACCAGCGCCCGCGCTCCGCGGCCTGAACAAGCCATGGGTTTTTAGCGGCGCTTCTTTTTCTTACGGTCCTTGTGGCGCTGTCTGCCGCTCGACGCGTGGCCAGCCGGGGCACCAGCGAGCGCAGGCGCGGCGACGGGCGCTGGGCCGCCCAGGCCGCCGAGACCGCCCATGCCGGGCAGGCCCGGGAGCCCGCCGCGCGGCATTGCGGGGAGCCCGCCGCGACCGAGTTGACGCATGAGCGTCTGCATTTGCCGAAACTGGCTGAGCAACTGATTGATCTCGGCCGGTGTACTTCCCGAGCCGCCAGCGATGCGCCGCTTGCGCGAGCCGCCAATGATGTCGGGCTGGCGCCGCTCCTCGGGCGTCATTGACTGGATGATGGCCTCGATCCGCTTGAACTGCTTTTCGTCGAGTGACTGGCCAGCCTGGCGGGCGTCCTTCATCGCCCGCCCGACGCCTGGGAGCATCTCGACCAGGCCCATGAGGCCACCGCCGCCCGCCATCTTGCGCAGCTGCGCCATCTGATCGAGAAAGTCCTGCAGATCGAAGTCACCTTTGACGACCTTCGTCTGCATCTTCGCCGCCTGTTCCTGATCGACATGCTCCTGAGCGCGCTCGATAAGGCTGAGCACGTCACCCATGCCCAGGATGCGCTGGGCCAGCCGGTCCGGATGGAACAGCTCCAGCGCGTCGACTTTTTCGCCTGTTCCGACGTACTTGATCGGGACGCCGGTCACTTCGCGAAGCGACAGCGCCGCGCCACCCCGCGCATCACTATCGAGCTTCGTCAGAATCACACCTGTCAGCGGCACGTGACTGAGAAAGCCTTCGGCGACGCGGACAGCCTCCTGGCCGGTCATTGCGTCAGCAACGAGCAGGATCTCGTGCGGCTGCGTACGCGTCCGCATGGACTCCAGCTCGCGCATGAGCTCTTCATTGATCTGCAGTCGACCCGCGGTGTCGACGATGACGAAGCTCAAGCCGTTCTGCTCGGCGTACTTGACCGCGTCCTGGGCAAGCTCGGGCGGCTTGCGATTCGCCACGTGGAACACCGGGGCGTCGATCTGCTTGCCGAGCGTTTGCAACTGCGTCACGGCCGCCGGCCGATACGGGTCCGCGGCGACGAGCAGCGGTTTGTGGCCCATCTTGCGCACCTGGACGGCCAGTTTGGCGGCCATGGTGGTTTTGCCAGCCCCTTGCAGGCCGACCAGCATCACCACGGTCGGCGGCTTCGGCGAGACCGTCAAGCGCGGTGGCTCGCCACCCAGAAGTTCGACGAGCTGATCGTGAACGATCTTGATGACCGTCTGGGCAGGCGTCAGACTATGGACCACGTCCTGGCCGACTGCCTTTTCCTTGACGCCGGCGACGAACTGGCGAACGACCTTGAGCGAGACATCGGCTTCGAGCAGGGCGACGCGTACCTCGCGCAGGGCGAGCTCGACGTCTTCTTCGCTCAGGCGGCCCTTGCGGCCAAGTTTGTCGAAGACGGATTGCAGCTTTTCGGACAGGCTCTCGAACATGAACGACTGGATTCTACGGGCTGTACCCTAGAGCGACCGGGGGGTTTCTTGCATGGCCGAACACGCAACGATCATTCGGATCGCGCGCTTTCAGCCCGCGGCGGGCAAACGCGACGAACTGACGCGGCAACTCAAAGAGGGCGCGGCGCAGATCCGTGACATGGAGGGGTGCTTCGGGGCGCAGATCTGCAGGTCGAGCGATTCGTCCGACGCCGTCGTCGCAATTTCGCGCTGGGCCAGCCAGGCGGCGCTGGACAAGTTTCTCCAGGCCAGCGCCGCGCAGCGGGCAGGTCTCGGTGAGCTGCTGACTGGCACGCCCGCCACGGAGACTCTGAGTTCGGTGTAATCGGCGTGGCGCGACGGCGGTCAGGCAGCTTTGAACAGCGCTCGCACGAACGCTTCGGGCTCGAATTCCGAAATATCGCCTAACTGTTCACCAGTGCCGACGAACAGCACTGGAATCTCGAGCTCATCGACGATGGCGAAGACGACGCCGCCTTTTGCCGTCCCGTCGAGCTTCGCCAGGACGAGGCCGTCCAGCCCGATGGCGTCTTTGAACGCCCGGCCCTGCACGATCGCGTTCTGACCCGTGGAAGCGTCCAGGACGAGCAGTGTTCGCACGTGCTGCACGTTCTGCCGTTCGAGCACCCGACGGATCTTTTTGAGCTCCTCCATCAGGTTCACCTTCGTGTGCAATCGACCAGCGGTATCGATGATCAACAGGTCGGCCCCGTGCGCACGGGCAGCGCCGATCGCGTCGAAGACTACCGAGCCAGGGTCCGAACCGGGGTTCTGGGCCACGATCGGCACGCCCACACGGTCGCTCCACAACTTGAGCTGATCGATGGCAGCGGCGCGGAATGTGTCGCCTGCGGCAAGCATGACGGTTCGACCCTGACGTTTGAAGTAGTCAGCCAGCTTGGCGATG
Organism: Chloroflexota bacterium; assembly: GCA_019247135.1. The sequence goes on from JAFAPL010000306.1 coordinate 4,357, forward strand.
CTGGTGGTTTTGCCGACCCCGTTCACGCCAACCACGAGCAGCACTCCCAACTCGCGGGGCGGCGGCAACAGGTCTTCAGGCGTAGCCGGCGCAACCTCGTTCATGCTCAGAACAAGCTCTTCTCGCAGGACGCGGTACAGATCCTTCGACGTGGTGGCAGTGCCCAGCTCGACTTCGTTGCGCAGGATCTCCATCAGCTGATCGGTGGTGTGCACACCGACGTCAGCCTGCAACAGCAATTCCTCCAGCTCGTCCCACAGGTCGTCGTCGATGGGACGCGGCTGTTCGAACACCGAAGCGATGCGCGAAAAGATGCCTTCGCGGGATTTTTCGACACTCTTGTCGAGCTTGAACCAGCGGCTGAGGATCATGAGTCGGCTAGTAGAGCTTCCGGCCGTCAGCTCTCGGCACCGGCCACCGACGGCTCACGGCTGACCGCCTGCTCGGCCGCGGTACGCGGCTGAACGGTGAACACGTGTGACACGCCACTGGCGTCCATGCTGACACCATACATGGCGTCGGCTTTCTCCATGGTTGCGCGATTGTGGGTGACGACGATGAATTGTATGTCTCGAGCAAACTCGGCCAGCAGATTGGCGAAGCGCTGCACGTTGGCCTCGTCAAGTGCTGCGTCGACCTCGTCGAGCACGCAAAACGGGGTTGGGTTGACCTTCAGCAGCCCAAACAGGAGCGCGACGATCGTCAGCGCGCGCTCGCCGCCGCTCAGCGATAGCAAGCCTTGCAGCTTCTTGCCCGGGGGGCGAGCGACGATGTCGATGCCACTGACGAGGAGGTCGTCTGGCTGGGTGAGCACGAGGCGCGCTTCACCCCCGCCGAAGAGGACCTTGAAGCACTCGACGAACGCCTCTTCAACCGCCTGAAACACCGAGGCGAACCGCTCGCGCATGTGTTCTTCGAGCTCCATCGCCGCGGTCTGTAGCTCGGCCATGGCGGCCCGCAGGTCCTCCGATTGATGTTCGAGGAAATCGTGCCTGTCGCGCAGCTCGGTGTATTCGGCAACCACCGAGTCGGCTACGCCGCCGACGGCGCGCAGCTCACGCTGCAAGACCCCGATGCGGCGGTGCGCGGCCTCTACATCGAACGGCTCGGGATCGACCGGCTCCGCGCCTGGCAATTCCAACCGGAGCTGCTCGGCGATGGCGTCGTCGCCTTCGAGCTCAGCGGTTTCGGCAATCTCGAGGTGGAGGCGCTCGAGGTCGTCGGCTGCTCGTTGAGCGATGACGTGCCGTTCCTCACGGGCAGCGTGCGCGCTTCGTTCCGCAACTCGTAGCTGCCCCACGTCTGCCTCAATCGCGCGGCGCCGAGCAATCACGTCGGCGCGGCGCTGCTCCGCCGCGGCCAGCTCCTCCTCGATGGGCGCGAGCTGCTGCAGCGTGCTTTTGATTTCGCCGGCCAGATGACGATCGCGATTCTCGAGCTCCTCGATCTGCTCCTTCAGCTCCATGAGACGCCCGGTGGTCGCCTGCTCGGCCGCTCGCGCCGCTTGCAGCTCATCGCGTATCCGGGCGTGCAGCACGCGCTGTGCTTGGTGTTGGGCGCGGCGTTGGAGCAGGACTGCCTCGTGTGCACTCAGGTCGGTGCGCGCCGCGTTCAGCGAGGCGCTGACCTCTGCGAGGCGTGCGTCGCTCGCGCGCACTGTTTCGGCCAGATCGTCGCGCTCGGCTCGCGCGGCCGTGACAGCATCCCGCAGTTGTGCGGCACGGGCCTCGAGGTCGGCCCGGGCGGCGGTCTGGCGCCTGGCGGCCTGGAGTGCACGGTCGCGCTCGGCGGTGACCTGTCGCAGCTCCTGGCGGAGGCTGGCGTCCGCACGCTCGAGCTGGGCGAGCTCGGCGTCACGTTCGCTTACTGTTGCGCGCGCGGCACGCTCCGCGGCGTCCGCTTCCTGCAACGCAATGCGGGTCCGCTCCACGGCTGCCTGCGCGGCGGCGCTCACTGCACGTGCGTCGCGCAATTGCTGCTGCTTGCGTTCGACCTCGTGTTGCCAGTCCACGAGTGCTGAACGGCCATCATCCTCCGGTTCGCGCACTCCGCGCTCGCCCGGCGCCGCCAGGAACAGGCCGCTGGTAGAGAGGACCGCCCATGCAGATTCTTGTCTCGATGTCAGGGCCTGCAGGCGGGTGTACGCCTCGCGCGTTGCCGCGTCGTCGCGCAGGACGACGACACGACCGAGATACGCGCGCAGCAAGCGGTCCACTGGCCTCACACGCGCGGCGAGCTCGCTCGCGACGCCGACGACCGGCAAGCCGTCCAGCACGCCCAGCAGCCCGTCCGCGCTGTCGACCGCTGAGGTGTTCTGCGCCGCGCCCAGCGCCGTGAGCGCGCCTTCCAGACGGTCTGCTTGCTGGCGCGCGTGTCGAAGCGCCTCAGTCGCGTGTTCGACCTCGGCTACGGCAGCGCGGTGCCGCTCAACGGCAGCGCTCGAGGCGGTCCGCGTCTGCTCGACCGATTGTCCGAGCCGCACGCGCTCATCTGAGTGCGCAGCAAGACGTTGCTCGAGCTCGCCGATGCGTCCGTCTCGATCGGCTCGTCGCACGTGCTCGACGTTTGCGTGCCCCTCCAGGTTGCGGAGCTGGTCGACCACGTGCGCGAGATTGGACTCGGCGCGCGCGAGTCGTTGTTCCGCCGCTTCGAGCTCCTCGGTCTTCGCCGTGTGGTCGCGTTGAGCCTCGGCGAGACTGGACTCCCGCTCTGCCACGACGGCACGTGCCGCGTCGACGGCGCGGGCTTGATCGCTGTGGTCGGTCTCGGGCGCAGCCGCGGCCGCCGCCTCGGCCTCCTCTTCCTGGAGAAGCCGCACGCGCGCCTGAAGATGCTGCTGCTGTACCTCGACATTGGACTGCTGTCCCAGCAAGCCCTCGCGGCGCTCTCGGGTCACCGCCAGGGCACGTTCGGCACTGCGCGACTGTTCGCGAAAGCCCTCCGCGCGGGGACGCAACACGGCGAGTTGCTCGTCGAGGTCGAGCAGTGCGGCATCGGCGGCACGCATAGACTGGTCGGCAGCCTGAGCGGTTGCTTCCGCTTGCGCCGCCCCCTCCGAACTTTCCTTCAGGGCAAGCTCGGCCGTGCGCTGCGTCTCGCGGGCCTGGCGCAGCCGTTCGCGAAACCAGCGGATCAGCAGCTTCCTCAGCTCTGACCTGAACGCCTCGGCTCTGGCGGCGCGGTCCGCTTGAGTCTTGAGTCGCTTCACGTGTGGCGCGAGCTCGGCCAGCACATCCTGCACGCGCGTCAGATTGGCTTCGGTCGCGCTCAGCTTGGAGCGAGTGTCGTTCAGCCGCAGCTGGTGGCGACGGATGTCCGCCGCGTTCTCAAACGCGACCCGGCGTTCGTCGGGACGCTGCAGAATGAGCTCGTCGACCGAGCCCTGGCCGATGACGGCGTAGCCATCGGCGCTGATGCCCGCGTGCAGCAGCAACTGAGTGATGTCTCGAAGTCGGACGCGCGAGCCGTTGAGCAGGTACTCGCTGTCGCCCGACCGGTAGAGGCGTCGGGTGACACGGACTTCGGCGAACTCGATCGGCAGAGCAGATTCGGCGTTGTCGAGCACCAGCGAGACTTCCGCCATGCCGAGCGGTTGGCGTGCTGCCGAGCCGGCGAAGATCACCTCTTCGGGCTTTCTTGCACGGACTGCTTTTGCCGATTGCTCGCCGAGCACCCAGCGGACGCTGTCGGCGATGTTGGATTTACCGGAGCCGTTGGGGCCGACGACGACCGAGATGCCAGGCAGCAACTCGGTCAGCGTGCGCGGGGCGAAGGATTTGAATCCGACGAGGTCGAGTCGTTTGAGAAACAAGAGCCGCGACGAAGTATGCCGGACGAGGGCCTCCGCCGTCCGGTCGCCGGCCGCGCATTACGCCGATGCCGAGAAACAGGCGACGCAGATTCGGCCCACGCAGCGCAGTCCGCGGCAGATCAGCCGTATTGGTCCGCGTCGCGCGGCAGGTCTTCGATCGGCTCTTCGTAGCCTTCGGAGACGTCCATCTGCTGGAGCGCTGCGTGCGCGGCCGCTTGTTGGGCCGCACGCTTAGAGTGACCCGCGCCGCGGGCGACGATTTCGGGTCCAGCGCGAACTTCCACAACGAAGACGGGCGCGTGCCCGGGGCCAGAGTGCTCCACCAGCGAGTACACCGGCGTTGCTTCGAACCGCGCCTGCGTGACCTGTTGGAGACGCGACTTTGCGTCGACTACGCGCTGTGGACTGAACCCGCTCTCGAGCTCCCGATCGATGAAGCTCAACAGCACTTCGCGCGCCGCGCTCAAACCACCGTCCAGATAAATCGAGCCAACCACCGCTTCGAACCCGCGCGACAGCAGCGCAGGCCGGTCTCTACCACCGCCGCGGGCTTCGCCGCGGCCTAACAGCAACAAAGGACCAATGCCAATCTGTCGGGCCCACCGCGCAAGCGTGGACTGCCGTACGAGCCACGCACGCAGGACGGTGAGCTCGCCTTCTGGCGAGTGTGGCCGGAGCTCGTACAACCGATGAGCAACAACGACCCCGAGCACGGCATCACCCAGAAACTCGAGCCGCTCATTGGACTCGAGCCCGCGTCCGGGTCGCTCGTTCACATACGAGGTGTGGACCAGTGCTTGTTCAAGCAGGCCAGGGTCGGTGAAGTTGTACCGCAGCGTGCGATGCAATGACGGCGCCGCGGGGAGGCTTTCGGGCATCAGACAAACCGATCTTGAGGTGCCTACTCAACGCCGGGCCGACTGCCTTCGCTGCCTCCGAGGCTACGTGCGCTATGCTCGGCTCTCGTGGGTCTACGAATGGTACGAACATTCGGATTAACCGTCACCCGCGGAGTGCAGAACCGGTGAAGATCACCAGCATCGAGTGTTTCCCCGTCTACAACGGGGCGCGCAACAACCTGTTCATCACCGTCGATACCGATGAGGGCATCTCGGGTGTGGGCGAATCGGGCCTGAGCAGTCGCGAGCTCGCCGTGATGGGCACGATCGACCACTTCAAGCCACTGCTGATCGGGCAAGATCCAACTCGGATCGAGCACATCTGGCAGACACTGTTCCGGGGTGGCTTCTTCCCCGCCAATCGGGTGATCGGCAGCGCGATCTCGGCGATCGACATCGCGCTCTGGGACATCCTCGGAAAGTCGCTCGGCGTGCCCGTCTACCAGCTACTCGGCGGGCGTACGCGTGACAAGGTCGTGTGCTACCCGCACGCGCAAGTACCCGGCGAGGGTGATGACGTCGAAGCGCTCGTCGAAAACTGTGTGCGGCATATCGACGAAGGCTGGAAGTTCGTACGTTGGGGTTTGCCGCAAAACGGGACAATCCTGGAGCCGACGCAGGCTGTGCGCACGGCGCTGCGCCAGTTAGAGGCCGTGCGGAAGGCCGCGGGCGAGGACGTCGAGCTGTGTCTCGATATCCACACGCGGCTTCAGCTCTCGGACGCGGTTCGTCTGTGCCGCGAGAGCGAGCAGTATCGGCCGTTTTTCATGGAGGACCCACTGCGGGCCGAGAACACGCACCTGTACCGCCGCCTGCGCGAGCAAACAGCCGTGCCGATTGCGGCCGGCGAGCAGATGGCAGGCAAATGGGAGTTCCGCGAGCTGATCGAGGAAGACCTGATCGACTATTGCCGGGTGGACCTGTGCATCGCGGGCGGTATTTCGGAGGCGCGGAAGATCGCTGGCTGGTGCGAGACGCACGGGATACGGCTGGCCACGCACAACCCGCTCGGGCCGGTCTCGACCGCGGCGTGTCTGCAGTTGAACCTGGCATGTAGCAACGTCGGGGTGCAGGAACAGCCAAGGCGGCCAGGAACGTGGCTGACGGATGTCGTGCCGGTGCAGGTGGATTGGGAAGACGGGTATCT